>JBNJFN010000060.1:0-13495 GCA_051746885.1 Bacteroidota bacterium
TCAAAGGAAGTTATCTTATGATCCCTGATAATCCGCCGTATTCTTTCCTTTTCAAGCATATTGGCTTATACTTGTAAATATTAATGCCTACAAATATACAAAATATATTTTTAATTTTATCTTTAATGTGCTTTCAGAACAATTGTCATGCCTATGAATCTCTTATGTACTATTACAATGATTTAAACCCTTAAAATTAAAAATTTATGTATACAGCAATCAGCGGTTTGGGAATTGTTATCCTGTTAATTGTTGCCTGGCTGTTATCACCTCAGAAGCGACTGATCAACTGGCAGCTTATCGGATGGGGCATTGCACTGCAAATGGTTTTTGCGGTATTTATTTTTTATATACCAGCCGGTTCCAAACTGTTTATGGTATTGAATGATCTGGTGGTTAAGATACTGGATTCAGCAACTGCCGGGGCTGAATTTGTGTTCGGACCGCTGGCCATTCCGCCCGGATCAGGGGAAGAATCCATTGGCTCCATTCTGGCTTTTCAGTCTTTCCCTACCATCATATTTTTCTCGGCATTGATGGCCATTTTGTACTACCTGAATATCATTCCCTGGATCATCAGGGGATTTGCCTATGTTTTCACCAAACTGATGCGGATATCCGGGGCGGAATCTTTAAGTGCCGCAAGCAACATCTTTGTGGGAATTGAATCGGCATTTACCATTAAGCCGCACCTGAAAGAAATGACCCGGTCGGAACTGTTCACAGTGCTGACGGTTGGTATGTCAACAGTGGCCTCAAATGTGCTGGCCATATATATTTTCAGTCTGAAAGAACATTTTCCGATGATCGGAGGCCATCTGATAAGCGCTTCATTTATATCTGCTCCTGCTGCCCTGATCATGTCGAAGCTGGTTATGCCGGAAAAAGATGTTCCCACCACACTAGGTAAAGATGTGAAGCCCCATTACGAAAAAGAAAGCAACATTTTTTCCGCCATTATCAATGGAGCCAATTCGGGGGTGAAACTAATCGTAGGCATTGTGGCTTTGCTTATTGCCATTATCAGCCTGGTTGAGCTTATCGATCTGTTTCTGGGGTGGATCGGCGGATTTATAGGTGGAGGCATTGACTGGTCACTGAAAGGACTGCTGGGATACATCTTTTATCCTTTTACGGCCATATTGGGCATACCGATTTCCGATGTGGATACCATATCAAAGATCATCGGTGAACGGATGGTAGTCACAGAGGTAACAGCCTACAAGGATCTGGCTGCTGCCATTGCCAACGGCACCATACAAAATCCCCGTACCATTGTCATTACTTCATATGCTCTGTGTGGCTTTGCCCATGTCGGTTCTATGGCCATTTTCATCGGGGGTATCGGAGCGCTGGTTCCGGAACGCACCAGCTTGCTGGCAAAATTCGGCATGCGGGCATTGATAGCCGCTACACTGGCCTGTTTGATGACAGGTTGTATTGCAGGATTGTTTGCCAACGAGAATACCATATTGTTTTCATCGATGTAGAGAATCAAGATAAAAGAGACAAGAGTCAAGAGTCAAGATACAAGAGTCAAGAATAAAGATACAAGAATCAAGAGTCAAGAGTCAAGAAGATTAAATATAAGTTTACTATAATGGAAATCCTCAGAAGAATATTAAAACAAAATATTGAACCTTATTAACCACCAATCCTACCATTAAATGTAAAAGGCTCAATTTTTTCAATCCTACATCTTTTGATATCAGGATGATTGGGATTTAACAGATAATTATATTCACTTTTAACAACGGCAGATGGAACTTTTAAGAGAAGATGTGCATTCTCCTTTAAAAACCGCGTGCCAAACTTTATTGTTTCCTTTTTAAAAAAGTCATAAGGTTCGGAAGTATTCCACCCCGGAACCAGGATATGACCGGGAACTTCTTTAATTTCAATATCATCAGGAATATATATGGTAACAACAACCAAATCTGAGGGTAAATTTCTATAATCCGTTATATGGACAAATCTCTCCCATGCTGCAAGAGATATACTTTCGGATGCATAAACAACCCTGTTACCTTTTTTATGCCATCGGCCGGCGGCATACAGTCCACCTATACCACTAAGATCATTAGCATAATCCATTTTAGCAATTCTAAAGACATTCATCCTGAATCAGGCTACAAACCCATGCTCTATAGCTTCAAGCTCTTCCAGCAAAAGTTCTACTCCTTTATAGGATCCCAGGTACTCTTTGGGTTTGATATCACCAAGAGCAGCATTTTCCTCTCCCATCCAGCGGATAAATTTTTCTCTGTTTCCAAATACTGTATAGCCTTTATTGTAAACATTAGCAATGAGTAATGCTTTTTCCGAGGCATTAAACGGCAATTGATCTTCTGAATTTTTGAGTTGTATGGTTCGTGCCGATAAACCGATGTGTCCGCATAATTCTTTCAGAGATAATTGAGTTTCTTCAAGAATATCATATAACTCTTCTCTTGAAATACCTTTTTTTGTTCTGGCTTTTTCACGCAGTTTTTGCTCAGACTGCTCAAGCTTAAATGTTTTCATGGTATGAAATATTTCGTTATATTAAACGCAAATATACACTTTATGTTATTTAAAAGCAAACCTTTTTCAAATCTCCAGATTACCGGTAAAAGCCATGAAAACATTCCGCTGCCTGATCTCCTCATTCACTGCAAGCAGGTTGCTCAGCAGGATCCTGCCAACTACATAATTCGATGAAAGGCTGGTATATTTTTCCGTGATCGTTTCAAAATCAAACAGGTTAAAATCAGAAGTATTGTCATACCTGAGGTAGATCTCTACTTCGCAGTCTGTTGAATAGGCTGAAGGTTTAAAGAAATTTCTTTTTTTGTATTCATAGCTGTAATCGTAGCTGCGTGCCGTGATATCCGACAGTATGGAGGCAGCCGTAGGGAAACCGCCTGCACCCTTGCCGAACATAAATTGCTTATCATAGCATTCTCCTTCAATGACCACACCATTAAACTCATCCTCAACATTGAATACGTATTCTTCACTATCAACCAATTTGGGCATAACGAACAGGGTAAAACGTTCCCGGTCAAGCTTGGCGACATGGGCGAGCAGTTTAATCCGGCATTGTTTGTTTTTTGAATATTCAAGATCAAAGTCGGAAATTCCGGAAATTCCGAATGAAAAAACATCATCCGGATGGACATAGGTTCCGAAACCATGGGTGGCAATTATTACCAGCTTATACAAGGCATCGTATCCATCTACATCGATGGTGGGATCGCTTTCCGCAAAGCCCAGCTCCTGAGCCATTTTCAGGGAAGAATCATAGGAATCATTGTCCTTAAACATACGGGAAAGAATGTAATTGGAAGACCCATTCAATATACCGGAAATGGATTTCAACAGATCGTTATCATAGTATTCTTCCAGGTTTCGTATTACCGGTATACTTCCACAGGCAGAGGCATCATAAAGCAAGGTGGAACCTGTTGCTTCCTGTAACCGGATGAATTCTTCCAGGTGATGGGCCACCATTTTCTTATTGGCAGACACCACACTTTTCCCTTGCTTCAGAGCCCTTTTGACGATATCATAGGCTTCCCGGTCATCATTTGTTAATTCTACAACCAGGTTCACCTCATCATCCTGAAGGATGGTATCCGGATCATAGCAGAAGTATTCCTTCCCTATGGATCTTTCCTTATCCGGGTCCTTTACACAAATATGCCTGATATGGGTCTTGGTGATCTGGTTACTTAAAAGGAGCTGATAAAGTCCTTCTCCTACCACGCCAAATCCGAAAAGTCCTATTATTGCTTCTCTCTTCATATTTTTACCGTTTTTTTTAGATTATGTCTTAAAATTCTTGTAAGTTTTGATATTTCAATCAGAAAGCCGTCATGACCATATTTGGAATCCACCTCAATATATCTTGCATTGGGAATGTGATAAGCCATAAATTTCTGTTCTTCCACAGGGAAAAGAATATCAGTAGAGATTCCGATAACCAGGGTATTGGCTTTTATCCAGCCAAGCACTTTTTCTTCTGAATCCCTTCCTCTTGCTACATTGTGGGTATCCAGGGCTTTAGTGAGCTTATAATAGGAAAATGCATTAAAGCGTCTGGCCAGCTTCTCTCCCTGATACTGCTGGTATGTGGTGGCTTTGAAATTGTCTAGCTTTTCATTATCCTCTTCACTCTGGGTCATTTTATAGGTTTGATAATTTCTGTAACTCAGCAGGGCGATGGACCGGGCTACTTTCATGCCGTTTATACCTGCCGTTTTTTTCCTTTCCTTATAGGAAGGATCGGCAGCAATCGCCATTCTTTGTGATTCATTTAATGCAATGGCCCATGGAGATGCTTTTACACTGCTGGCTATTAAAACCAGGTTCACAAAAAGGCCGGGATTCATAATGCTCCATTCCAGCGCCTGAAAGCCACCTATTGAGCCCCCTGTTACCACAAATATTTTATTGATCTCCAAATGCTCCTTCAACAATTCGTGAGCCCTAACCATATCCCTTACGGTCACTTCGGGGAAATCGTGATAGTAGGGAACATCTGTTTCGGGATTAACGGATAAAGGTCCGGTGGTACCGTAACAAGAACCCAGTATATTGGCGCAGATGATAAAATGGTGGCTGGGATCAAATATCTTTCCTTCCCCTACCATGCCTCCCCACCAGTCGGACACATCCGAATTGGCGGTAAAGGCATGACAGATCCAAACTACGTTATCCCTGGCGGCGTTAAGCGTACCCATTGTATGGTAGGTAATGGTTAAAGAAGATAAACTCCCTCCTTTTTCCAGTTTAAAAGGTTTATCATAATGATATACGTGTTTCTCCATTATAAACCAATATTTTTAAATGCCTGTTTAAAATCTTCGATAATGTCTTCGATATCTTCTATACCTACAGACACTCTCAACAGTGAAGGCGTTAAACCTGCTGCAGCCTGTTCTTCATCAGACAATTGCTGGTGGGTCGATGCCGATGGCTGAATGATCAGTGTTTTGGCATCCCCAACATTGGCTACATGGCTTACCAGTTGAAGACTCTCAACAAATCGCTTGGTTTGCTCTTTGGTATCGTCAATCTCAAAGGCCAATACACCTCCATACCCATTTTCCAGGTATTTATTGGCCATATCATGGTTTGAATCTTCCGGCAGGCCGGGATAATATACAGCCTTAACACCGGAATGCTTCTGTAACCATTGAGCAAGCTCCAGGGTATTGTCCACATGTTTTTGCACCCGCAGGGAAAGAGTCTCCAAACCTTGTAAAAGCAAGAAGGCATTAAATGGACTTAAGGCAGGTCCAAAATCCCTTAACCCTTCAACTCTGGCTCGCATAATATAAGCCAGCTCACCGAACGATTCATGAAAACGAATTCCATGATAACCTTCAGATTCTTCCGTAAATTGAGGGAATTTACCGTTACCCCAGTCATAATTACCTGTATCTATGATTACACCTCCCATCGTAGTGCCATGTCCGCCAATCCACTTGGTGGCAGAATTCACAACCACACTGGCCCCATAATCTGCCGGGCGACAAAGATATCCTGCAGCACCAAAAGTATTATCCACTACCAGTGGTATATTGTATTTTTCACTTAATTCTGAAAATTTTTCAAAATCGGGAATATTGAAGCTTGGATTGCCTATGGTTTCCAGGTAAATCAACCTGGTATTTTCATCCATCAATTTTTCAAAATCTTCAGGATTCAAGGTTTCGGAAAATCGAACTTCTATCCCCAACCGTTTGAAAGAAACCTTAAACTGATTAAAACTTCCCCCATATAGAAATGGAGAGGATACAAAATGATCCCCGTTCTGCAGCAGATTATTCAAAGCGATGAACTGGGCAGAATGCCCGGATGCTGTTGCAAGTCCGGCCACTCCTCCTTCCAGGGCAGCCATCCTCTTTTCCAGTACATCCGTTGTGGGATTCATGATGCGTGTATAAATGTTGCCCTCTTCCTGTAAGGCGAACAGATTGGCCACATGATCCGAATTCTTAAACTGATAGGATGTGGTTTGATATATGGGCACGGCCCTTGAAAGGGTTTCCTGGTCAATTTGCTGGCCAGCGTGCACCTGTAAGGTGTTGAATCGATAATTTTGGTTATGCATAGTAATTATAATTTTTTAGTTAAATGTTTATTTATTATCACCTGTCAATACGGTAGGATCCGGCGCATTGACAAAAAATTCCTCGTGTATGGCCTTTACCGTTTCGGCTTTCCGTGCATGGTTAACGATAAAATATGCCGCCACATGGCTTGCTCCGAAAGAGATCATTTCAATATTGATCCCTTTTTCAGCAACCGATTTGAAAGTTTTAGCAGCGATTCCGTATTGCGTGGTAAGCCCCTCTCCTACTACTGCTACAACTGAGATCTCGGATATTGCCGATATACTTTCTATTCCTTTTACTTCTGCATTCCTGATCAGACTTTCTGCCCGCTTAAGATCCTTTATATCCAACAGAATATTGATTGCAATCTGTGAAGTGATCACAGATTTAATATTGATATTTGCCTGATCCAGCTCAGAAGTAATTTTCGCCAGAATGCCGGGTTTGACTCCAACACCCGACCCACCCAATTTAACGATTCCAAAATCATCGCTATAAGAGATACTTTTGATAACCTCACGCGATACATTTCTTTTCCCGCTGATGATGGTAAGGGGCTTGGATATATCGGTAACATTCCGGATATTGTATATATTCACCGGAATGCTTTTCTCTCGTAATGGCTCCACTGTTCTCGGATGAAGGATTTTGGAACCGAAATAAGCCAGCTCAGCAGATTCTGAATAGGTAAGGTAGCCAACATTTCTTGTATTATCAACGATGCCGGGATCAGCACTTAAGAAGCCGTCCACATCTTTCCACACGTCAAGAGACTCCGCATTTATGCAGTTGGCTATTGCTGCCGCGGAATAATCGCTGCCTCCCCTGCCAAGCAATGTCACCTTATTTTCCAAAGAAACCCCATAAAACCCGGGGATGACATACAATGTTCCGTCAAGATACTTTTCAAAGTGCTCCCGGGAAAAATCTGTTTCAATGGTTGCATTTCTGTATTCACCATCCGTATAAAAGGGGATATCCTCGGGAAGAAGCTCTCTGCTTACAAAACCATTCGCCCGTAGGATGTAGGAAAAAATCAAGGAGGAAAAGCGTTCACCGTAGCTTAAGATTTCATCTCTCAGAAAATCGGGAATATCACCTATATAATGGATACCCATCAGTTTTTTCTGCAACTCAGCAAACCTTTGTTCAATGCTTTTCTTGGCCTCCTCATTCAAGCCGGGATCCTTAATATAATTATCGAATATCTCATATTTAATCTGCCTGATTTTTTCGGTAAAATCATGAATAGCCCTCTTATTGTCTCTGCATCTTTCAATAACTTCGGTCAGCTCATCTGTGATACCATAAAAAGCAGAAAATACAAGAATCAATGGTTGATTATACAACCGGGTGACTTCAAGAATTTGTTTTATATCGTTTAAAGACTTCAGGTTGGATCCGCCAAATTTCACTACACGATAATTGTGCATGGTCATAATTGTTTAATGGTTAAAGGTAAAAGGTAAAAATACATGAATTTCTATTTTCTATGACCTGTTTTCAGGCCTGTTGGGTTAAATAATCAAAAAACAGGCGTTAACGCATGGACATAGGCAAAAATGGCATTATGAAGTCTTTGCAGGTAAGATGATAATCCCTCAAACGGCAGCTCTGGTGACTGGATAATTCTTTTCTTAAAATGTTCTGTGTTTTCATGGTTTAGCGTTTTGATTTATAAATCCCCCTTGCGGGCCAGGTAGTAGCACCTTGTCTTTTTGTGACCGGTTGCTAGAGGTTCAAAGAGCCTGGTCTCTCCCCTCTTCTGTATAAATCAAACGCCCTTTATTATGGAAAATAAAGAGGTTTGAATCAGCTTACAAATAAATGAAGAAAATAAGAATAATCAAAATGTAATTTAAAAAAATATTTTACTAAATTTTGCCTCCAAATTGCAGTCATAAAAAACCAAAACAATCATGTTAAAAAAAATCACGTTGTTCTCTTTCTTCTTCGTTTTCACGCTTCAGTTGTATGGGGTTCCGTTCAGCCTGATCAGAAATGCGGGGGATGCTGAAGATTACCCGAACTCAGATTATCTGGTAATTTTCGACTCCACAAGCGTTGACGTTCAGGAAAACGGGCTAAGCTACAGAAACTACCACAAGCTTTACAAGGTGTTGACTCCTGAGGGTGCCAAAAAGCTAAATCATTTGAAGTATCGTTATGATCCCCTATCGGCTCATGTAGATATAAAAAAAGTTAAGATCTACAGGAAAGATGGTACAGTAGAAGAACTTGACATGGAAAAGGAGAGGGATTATCCTGCTCCGGCAAGGATGATCTATTGGGGAGCAAGACACAAAATGATCAACATTGGCAACCTGGAACCGGGAGATGCGGTGGAAGTAGTCAGGTTCATGAAAGGGTTTACTTACGCCCTGTTACAGGAAGATACTCCACCTTCCGATGACAAATATGTACCCCCTATGGAAGGACATTTCTACGATATAGTGGAATTTTGGAATGAAGAACCTGTTCAGAAGAAGGTTTACAAGCTTTCACTTCCGAAATCCAAGGAATTGTTTTACAAGTTTTACAACGGCAATGTATATACTTCACAATACCCCACCACAGGAGATAAAATCCAGTATAACTTCATAAAGAACAACATTGGACCGGTGGAAAGTGAACCCCATATGGTCGCCGTCTCAGATATTGCACCCAAGCTGATCGTCACTACTACTGAAGAGTGGGAACAGAAATCCCTTTGGTTTTATAATGTCAATAAAGATTACGGGAGTTTTGAATACAATCAAGCAATCGAAAACAAAGTGGATGAAATTCTCACAGACGCGGACACACAAACAGACAGCATATCCCTTTTAACGCACTGGGTGGCTGATAACATAAGATATTCAGGACTCTCTATGGGAGAAGGCGAGGGTTATACCCTTCATAAAAGTACAAGAACATTCCGGGACCGGTGTGGTGTTTGTAAAGACAAAGCCGGCATGCTGGTCACGATGCTCAGAGTAGCAGGGTTTGAGTCCTACGCAGCAATGACTATGGCACGCTCCAATATTGAAGATATTCCGGCAGATCAGTTTAACCACGCGGTCACCCTGGTTAAGCTGGGCAATGGAGATTACAAGTTGCTTGACCCAACCTGGGTACCCTTTACCCGGGAATTATGGTCGAGTCTCGAACAACAACAGGATTACCTGATGGGAGTTCCCGGAGGAGCCGATCTAAAGGAAACACCTATATCTCCGCCGGAAAATC
Organism: Bacteroidota bacterium; assembly: GCA_051746885.1. Taxonomy (GTDB): domain Bacteria; phylum Bacteroidota; class Bacteroidia; order Bacteroidales; family UBA12077; genus JAGXLC01. Next base: position 9,330 of record JBNJFN010000060.1, read on the forward strand.
ATTACTATAAAATGAACGGAACTTCAACCCTTAAGGCAGACGGCACTCTGGAAGGACAATTTACCATTGAAGCCGAAGGACAATCCGATGCGGCTTTAAGGGGTATGTTCACAGGTAATTTCAAGTCGGACTGGGACAGGTCCCTGGAAAAAAAGATAAAGGAAATATCACCGGATATTGAAATTCTGGAAATGGAATACAGCGATCCTTATCAATATCTGAAAGAAAATATGCAAATTAAGGTGAAATACAGGATTTCCAACTATGCCACCATAAGCAAAAACAATATACTGTTTACACCTGTTGTGGCTTTGGAACTCTTTAAAAACGCCAATTATCACCTCCGTTTCGATCCTGGTTCGGAGGAAAGAGAATATGGATTCAGGGATCGTTGCAGCAGATTGGTGGAATTACATGAAACGGTCAACCTCCCCGACCATTCAGAAGCCGCTTATATTCCGGAAGCCAGCAAGATAGAAGGTTCAGCGGCTTCTTTCGAAGGTGGCTACCAAATAAAAGACAATAAACTGATCCTGAATGAAACCATCCGTTTTGAAAAAAGAAAGTACAATGCAGATGAATGGACTAACTTCAGAAGTGTAGTCAAAGCCCAGAAGAAGCTGGCAAATGAAAAAGTAATCCTAGAAAAATAGAATCCTGAACGTTGAAAAAATTGATGACCATGAAAAGACTACTAATATCTGCCCTTTTTATCTTCACCCTGGCTGCATATAATTCCTGTGATCAACCTACAGAAGAACAGAAGGAAGCAGATGCGCTTTTTCAGAAAATTACCAAAGTGTATACCCTTCATGAGGATGGCTCCATAGATTACCGATACAAACAGGAACTGGATTTGCATAGTTACTATTCCTTTAACAGCCTTTACGGGGAAACATTCATTGTTTACAACCCCAAATACCAGGATCTCAGTATCAACAAATCAGTAACCGAGACTAAAGAAGGGGAAAAAATACCTTCCCCTGAAAATGCTTACAATGAAGTGCTGCCGGGGTTCGCATCCGGTGCGCCACCGTTTTCCCACTTAAGGGAAATGGTGGTCACTCATACGGGTCTGGAAAAAAATTCCACCATTCATCTGGATTATGAATTACAGAACAATCCCGAATTTATGCCTTTTCTTATGGGCAATGAAATTCTGGCAAAAGCTTCTCCTGTGCGGGAGCTTGTTATCAAAGTTAAATTTCCTGCTGATATGGAACTTAACTATAAACTGCTCAATGCACAGGAAAAATTAAATATCTCCAGTAAAGGGGACCAGAAAGAATACAAATGGGTTTTCAAGGACATTCCTGCAACCAGGCATGAGGATCAGCAGCCAGGGTTTAACCAGCATCTTCCGCGTCTGGTATTCAACACAGCGGATTTGAACAGGACATACCAATACCTTACCGGACAGTTCTCCGGTGATTTGCCGGAAAGTATAGAGGAAAGCATCACAAATGCGGTGGGTAACAGCACAACCAGAATGGACAGCATACTGGCCATCCGGGATATGGTGGTGAATCACATCAATCATTTTGATATCCCTCTGAAGCATACCGGATTCCGACTGAGGTCCCATGAAGCCGTGCTTGAAGACAACGGCGGTACTACGCCGGAAAAAACGGTACTGCTGGCAAGCATTCTCAAAAAAACAGGCATAGACGCAACACCGGTGGGCATTATTCCTTCAGAATTTTCGAAGAATAACATGGGCAATCTGAAAACCTTTGAAAAATATTACGTTAAAGTACCCGACAAAGGAGAAACCGTATATCTTTCCGCAATAAACAGCAACCGGATTAATGCAAAATACCGTTATCCGGATGAGGTCAACCTTCTTTTGGATCACGAAAAAAATGCACCCGAACGGCTCAAGCCCGGAAAAAATATAAGTAGGGTGGAAATATCGGGAAACCTTGAAATAAATAATGCAAACCAGCTAACCGGAGAAGTAGATGCCCGGCTAACTCGTTGCGAGAACCCTTACCTGGAGATGGAAAGAACCGGGGCTTCGGTTCAATCGCTTCTATCGCCCGGATTTAATGGTTCAGATGTCACGAATTATCAACCGGACACTCTTTCCCCCGGAATGAGTCAAATCCATTATACCATTAATCGGGAATTTATGCCCGAACAACAAGGCAATTACAGATTTATGGAGATACCCGAAATAAAAACGGGGCTGGATCAGTGGCATCTGGAAATATTAACCGAATCAAGAAGCACTCCCCTGGAACTTGGCTGGCCTGTTGATGTGAGCTATGATTATACCTTAACCGTACCTGAACCGCTCCAATTGGAAAACCAGGATGTAGACATTCAACAAAGCAATGATATCGGATCGGCAACCATTCGGATATGGCAGGAAAACGGCAACATTCAGGTCAGAAGGGAGCTTCAGATCACGGAAAAGACCATTCAACCTGCGGATTATAATAAGCTGAAAGAATTGATGAACCTGTGGTACAAGGAGAATTACCGGAGACTAATTTTCACGATTGGTGGTTAATAAAGAGGCCCGGCCAATATCTATGCGACCAGCGATTATATATCTGTGTCCATTTCAAAGGACTATTGTAAAAGAAAATAAAGATGAATTCATCAAAAGTTGGGAAAGGCACTTCAAAAGTTGAAGTAACTAATATATCTCCTCACGGGATATGGATATTTATTGAAAATAAGGAATATTTTCTTCCTTTTGAAAAATTTCCATGGTTTCAAGAAGGTAAAATTTGGGAAATTATGGAAGTTGAATATTTACACGGGTATCACCTTTACTGGCCCAGACTAGATATTGACCTGACGATTGATCGTTTGGAAAATCCAAACAACTACCCTCTGGTTTATCGTGAAGGCTGAAAAATGAAATTTCTAGATGGATCAGTGATATCATTGGATTACTAAATCCAATCTTTAGATATCTAAATAAAATCCCCCAATAGATAAATGGCACTTTTAAGTCGATAAATCGAAGCTTAAAGTGAATAAATGATGGCTTCAGATTAATAAATGGTATCCTGAATTTGATAAATGATGTTTTTGGGTAAATAATCGGCATGGTTGGCTGGATAAATGGTGCCTTAGAGTTAGTAAATAACAACTTTATCTCGATAAATAATATCTATAAGCTTATTAATAGGATCTTAATGTTACTAAATGGAATCTTGAGATTAGTAAATGAGGATTTAAGATGAATAAACGGAGTCTCTAGATCGATAAATTGCATCTTCATATGAAGAAATGAAGTTTTGATCCGGCTAATACAAATCTTTATAGGGGTAACAAGCCTTTTAATCCTGCTAATGGGAATCCGGAAGGAAGATAAGGGAGGATTCACGAACTTATAAGCAAGCCGCATAGCGGTTTGGAACCGCTTTGCGGCTGCATATTTTTGATGAGATATTAAAACATATCTTTACTTTCACCTGTTTCTCTATTTATTGCGCACTCTACGAGGCGCTATTAAGTTTGGCGGATAATCTTTGCTATCGCTATTTGCCTTCTACGAAGGCAGGAATCAACGGATTGCTGATAAATGAATTACATGAATAAATAACATCCCACGGAATTGGCTGGAGATTTTCACTCCTTCATTTGGAAGGGTTCAAGGCATTAAGTATCGAGTTCCGGTTCACCCTCCTCTTCTTCAGTTTTGGTTCTGCTTCCCATATTTATAATCTGACGTGCCTTAAAGTAGGAGTTATAAAACCTGGGTTCTTTGGATTGAAAGGTTGTCACCAGTTTATCCAGTTGATTATTCAAAAGGTCGTCGGTTTCCTTAAGCAACTCAGCAATTTTTGATGTAGCTATTGCCCTTGTGTTGATTGCATTTCGGGATTCAGCAATTATACCGGAAAAATTATCGATGTTTTGCTGCAGTTTTTCGAGGTCTTCCGGGGTTGTCCCGTAATCCTCAAGTTTAGAAATCACGCTTTCTGCTGCATCATGAACGGACTGGCACATGACCCTCAGATCTGTATCCCGGGCGGTCTTCAGAGCAGTAGGACTATAGTCGACCCTGCTTTTCAATTTACTGTCACCGATAAAATCGGCAAAGGCATAGACTGCTGCCCCTGTCTCAATGGTAGTTTGTATCATCTCATCTTCTTCTTTCTGCTTGTTTTCGGTGATACCTGTTGTCTTGCCTTCCTGAATCTGCC
>JBNJFN010000061.1:0-1846 GCA_051746885.1 Bacteroidota bacterium
TTTAGTAGAATCATCACGGGGATGCAGCAGATATTTGCCTACCGGATCTTTCCAGCCCAGCTTTTTCACGAAGATTTCATTGAGTATGACCGCTTCACCTTGATCCGTGGAATAATCGGGGTTGAAAGTTCTCCCTTGGATGACGGGGATCTCCATCAGGTGGAAGTAGTTTTCATCTACATAGCCTATGCGGGTCATGATTTCCTGTCCGGTGGTGTCCGCTACTCTGATGGTCGACTGACTGTCTGAGACTCCGTTATATCCGGCTGAGGCAGCAACACTGCGAATGCCCGGCTGGTTTTTCAGCTCGTTTAAAAATAGTTTAAGGTTATCCTGCCGAAGTTCATCTTCAAAGTGCATAGGAATGGCATAAACGGCTTCATCGTTGTAGCCTTTATCTGTGGTCTGTAAAAACCTGACCTGGCTTACTGCGATCAGTGTGGATATGATGATGATCACTGAAACGGAGAATTGGGTAACAACCAGTATTTTTCTCAGATTCCCAGAACTGCCTTTTCCTCCGGAATTCCTGAAACCCCTGAAGATTACGGTTGGCTTGAAGCCTGAAATATACAGGGCAGGGTACAGGCCTGAGAGCAGACCCACAATGGTTGTAGTAGCAAGCAGCCCGCCGGTAAAAACAGGGTTGGAAAGGTTCATGGTAAGGGGTATGCCAAGAATATCGCTTATAACAGGCAGGATAAATGACATGCCGAAAACGGCCAGAATGGCTGAGAAAGTGGCCAGAATAAATGATTCTCCGAGGAACTGGAATATGAGCTTTTTGCGATCGGCACCAACAACCTTTCGCACCCCTGCTTCTTTGGAGCGCTTCAGGGCCAGCGAGGTGGCCAGGTTGATATAATTGATGCAGGCTACTATTAGGATCAGCAAAGCGATAACCGAAAAGATATATACCTGGTTGATATCTCCCTGATGGTGGTTGTATATCTGAAATTTAATATGTCCTGATTTGAGATGGATCTCGTTCATGGGCTGGAGATACATTTCCATCCCGTATGACCAGTCTCCTTTGATGTAGTTGTCAATAAATGCAGGGAGCTTGGCTTCGAGGGTTTCTTTTTCCATCCCCGGCTGAAGCTGAATGTAAGTATCCAGGGTATTGTTGCCCCAATGACGAATCCATTCAAATCGTTTCTCCAGTATCTTATAGGGAAGCAATGCTTCAAAGTATACCGTGCTCTTTTCCGGATAATTTTCCATGATACCCTTTACAATAAATGATTCTCCCATTATGGTGAGCATCTGATCCATCGCTTTCGCCGGATTGCCAAAATATTTCCCGGCAAGCTTTTCGGAAAGGATAATGGAGTTCATTTCCCCCAATGCGGTATTATCATCACCCATAATCATCTTTACATTCAGCATGTCAAAAACGGTTGAGTCAGCAAAGGCAAAATGGTTTTCGATAAAGCTGTTACCATCGTATTTCACATTGAGGCTGGATCTGCTAATTATTCTCATGGATTGGACGATCTCCGGGAACTCGTTTGCAAGTGTGGAGCCCAGCGGTCCCATGGTCACTGCTACATGCTGGTCTCCAACACCCGGTACGGTTTGCATCTCCACTACCCTGTATTTGTTCTCCAGGTCGCTGATGTGCTTGTTGTAACTTAGCTCGTGCTGAATGAACAACAGGATGGTCATGAAACTGATGATTCCGATGGTCAGTCCCAAGATGTTCAAAAACGAAAAGGTTCGATACCGGACGATGTTCCGGAGGGCGATACGAAAATAGCTTTTAATCATTTGCGAAGGTTTTTCAGATTCATCCTGTCTTGGAGCAGCAGCTTGTTGATCTCATTTTTCTGGACACCGAAGCATT
>JBNJFN010000061.1:1946-13468 GCA_051746885.1 Bacteroidota bacterium
TTGCTGATTTCTTTTTTGTTAATAATGTCTTCCAGCTCCTTTTTTAATTTATCGGCATCGGTCAGGACATTGTCAGCTTCAATGGAACAGCCGGATAAAAAAGCTACAGTCATAAAAAGAAAAACGAATTTGAAAGGTCTGAGTCTTGAAATTTTCATGATGATTGCGTTTTAGTTTTAAATTTCGGTAGATATAAAAGGTTAATATGTATTATTCATTTTTTGAACAAAACATATGCCATTTTGGCAACATGAGGGGGATTTATGTTCTATAACAGGGGGGGAAGAGAAAATTTTGAGATTTTCTTCAGCCTCTTATCTTGACATCTTATTTAGATTTTTTTATCTTGAAAAAATTAAAAACTCTAAATTATTATGAGAACTTTAAAAGCCACACTGTTAATTGTTATTCTGTTTACCGGATTGATTGGTTGTAAACAACAGAAATCCGGTGAATCGGAAGAGAAGACCGGTGAGGGTGAAAAACCTGAACTGGTCAGTAAATGGAGCACTGATCGCGTGATGAAAACTCCGGAATCTGTATGCTATGATGCCGGTAATAATGTGCTTTATGTATCCAATATTCAAGGCGAATCCAATGAGAAAGACGGGGAGGGATTTATTTCCAGGGTTGCACCGGATGGAGAAGTACTGGACTTGAAATGGGTTACCGGCATTGATGCCCCGAAAGGAATGGGCGTTTATGAGGGAAACCTTTATGTGACCAACATTGATGAGATTGTGGAGATAGATATTGCCGCAGGGGAGATTGCCAATCGATATCCCTGTGAAGATGCACAATTTGCCAATGACATTGCCATCAATGAAGAAGGTGCGGTGTTTGCTTCAGACATGCAGGGAAACAGAATTTACCGGCTAAAAAATGGTTCCGCCGAAAATTGGGTGGAATCCGACAAACTGCAGAGTCCCAACGGTCTGTTCACAAAGCAGGAACACCTTCTAATAGGTATGGACGGCGCCGTATTGAGGGCTGATTATGAAACCGGCGAACTGGAAGAGTTTATCCTCAATACGGGTGGAATTGATGGTCTGGAGGAAGTTGGTGACGGTTACTACATCAAATCCGACTGGGCCGGTCATGTACACCTTCTGCATCCCGACGAAGAGAAGCTGTTGCTGCTGAACACGGCAGACGATGACATCAATGCAGCAGATTTCGAATATGTTCCCGGTAAGAACATGTTGTATATACCTACTTTCAATGACAACCGGGTAATGGCTTATGAACTGAAGCGGTAACCGTTTTTATGGATGTTGTTTTTGAGTATTGAATTGCCCCGCATGAAATGGAATGCGGGGTTTTTCAGGTTTGATGATGGCTGGTTGGAGAAAAGAGCGGGGTCATTTTAAAACTGATATCCCAGCATGTTCCAGTGATATAACTGCCAATTGGTAGCCAGTAAAGTAAGACACAACAAGATGTAGTGGATGTAGGTCAATAAGGCATACTTCTTCAGCCATATCAGTCTAATGGTTATGAAGAATACAATGGGGGTAAGTATGGTTCCCGTCACAGAAAGGGTGAATAGGTATTTGATCCCTGCATCCACACCGAAGGCAATTTGGTTTGATTGAGCCATCAGGGTGGCAGAACCGAAGAAAAACATAAGGAAAACGAATGCAGCCACCCATCCGAAAAATTTGGCATATAAGGGCAGATGTTTTTCTTTTCGCTGCCGGTATTCCTTCCGAATGAGATAGGCCACCGGCCAATGCAGGAAGGTGATAAGAAAAATTATGAGTGAGATGGTGAAGATGGTTTTGTGGAGATTCCGACTGTCCGTAAAACCTACTTTTTCAAACGCTACGGCAGGCGATTGATCCCGGAACATATGGGTGATTTTCCCTTGCCGGTCCTGTCGAAAGCTCAGTGTTTCGGAGCTGTTTTCAGCCCTGAAGGTCAGTTTTCCGGTGGGAATGTAATATTGTATATCCCGGCCAATGACTTTCAGTTCACCGTTTGGGGTGGTTTTTATATAAATGGGATTCATTACGGCGGCAATTTTGGTGAACCGCTCATGAGGATGCCGGAGGGTTCTGTATTCGCCTTCAAATCTGCTCAACTCTTCAGACGGCATGTAAAAATCCGGGTTTCTTGATTCCTCCGGATAGAAGCGATCCATGAATGCCTCCAATACAGTATTTTTAACATGACCACCTCTGTCGCTGTTAAAGGAAATAAAGAGCCCCGCTTTTTGCTCCGGCAGAAATGCCATCAGGGAATGGAACCAGAAGGTGTCTCCGCCATGTCCTATGATGCGTGTTTTGTTCTGACTGAGTACCATAAATCCATAGGCCATTGGATTCACATTTTTTGTGTGAAGAAAAGCCGGGCTTTGCATCAGCTCAGCGGTAGCTGAATCAAGTATGACGTTGCCCTTGTAATTACCCATTTGCATATGGGCGATCATAAATTTTGCCATATCGGAAGCAGTGGATGAGGCAGCTCCAACCGGAGCCAGGGGTATATACTCGAAGTATTGCTCCTTTAGTTCGTCATTCTGGAGTTTGTAGCCCTTTGAAAGATTGCCCGGAAAATTTCGCGGCACAGGCTGCCGGAAAGTGGTGTGGTGCATATTCAAAGTATCCAGGATTTGCTCTTCCACATAGTCGTTCCATGACTGACCGGATACCTGCTCCACAATACAGGCCGCAATACCTGTGGCGTGGTTTGAGTAGCTTGCAAACCTGCCCGGCTGTCTCACCCTGGCCGGCATTTGTTCTTTCAATATTTCACCCAGGGAGCGCAAAGCACTGGTATCTTTGGCAAATAAACCCAGGATATAATCTTCGAATCCTGCCGTATGGGTCATGATGTCTTTAAGGGTTACCGGGTCTGTGTATGTATCAGGTACTTTGAAATCTTCAAGATACTGGTTGACGTCGACATCCAGTTCCAGCTTGCCCTGTTCATAAAGCTGCATAACGGCAGTCCACACAAAAAGCTTGGATATGGACCCGATGCGGAAAAGGGTTTGATCCGGGTCTACCTGTTTATTTCGCTCTAGATTGGAAAACCCATAACCTTTGGATAGTATTACGTTGGTGTCCTGAACTACCGTTACAGTGGCTCCCGCAATTTGTCGGCTTTCGAGCTGGGCTTGTATCATTCCGTCCATGAAGCCTTCCAAACCTGAAGAATCACTCAGTTCCGGCTGCGAGAAGCCTGTATGGGCAAATATCATTAGAACGAGCAGGATTGAATTTTTCATAGTATCTGGTAATATGGCTGCAAATTGTTTTTTTATTCTTTTTTCTTATTTGGGCTTTTGCGGATTGTTGGGGGTATTCCTTTCCTGCCAGGGATATCCGATTTTTTTTCCTTTTCATCCATAGATGTTTCCACCACAATATCTTCCAACCAATTGCCTAAGTTGTCTCCTTCATTGAAAAGCTGGATTTTATCAAATGCATTGAAGAAAGCCTGATTTAGCACATTTTCCGCTTCAATTTCATCGTGTATGATGTTCAAGCTTTTATTATACATAGGATGATAAAATTCCTTATAGAGCCTAAACTGAGATTTTTGTTCTCCCTCTTTAAGTTTGCGGATGAATTCATCCGAATGCTCTTTATATATTGCTTTTTCCGGTTTTTGCATGTCCAATTGATCCTTTGAGTAAGACCCGTAAGTCAGCCTATGGAATCCTCTGTTACATAAGAAATATCTGAGAGGTTTCCGGCGGCTAAATTAATGATCAGGAAGAAGCCTTTAGATAAACATAAGCTTATTTATTCATCAATTCTACTTTACGGATAGATATAACAATTCAAAACCGTTTAGGTTTAATCAAAATAATCTCCACCCGGGAAGGAGTAGCTTACAAATGCCAAGTGCCTGCTGTCGGACGACCACGAGGGAACATTAATGGTTCCCTGACCACCGTAAAGGTAACTAACCACCTCTGGGCTCTCTCCGCTGGAGCCGGTTGGAATCATCCTAAGCATTACCCTTTTGTAGGGCGGATGATCTTGTGCATCTATCTTCGGAGGATAAGAAACAAAAACCAGCCATTTACCATCAGGTGAAGGATGAGGAAACCAGTCATTGTACTTGTCGAAGGTTATCTGTTCTTTATCGGAGCCATCGGGGCTCATACGCCATATCTGCATGGTACCTGTGCGGGCTGAGTTAAAGTAGATATATTCTCCGTCGGGTGAATATTCGGGACCGTCGTCGAGCATTTTGTGGTCGGTAAGTTGTTTTTCCCTGCCGCCTTTGGTTTTGATCTTATAAATATTGAATTCTTCTTTGCGTCGGGCGGTATAAACATGGAATTTTCCATCAGGCGACCAGCCATGCCAGTAAGAAGGGACTTTATCAGTAACCGGTCTGGGTGTGCCTCCTTGGCGGGCAACAATATAGATTTTGGAGCCTGATTGTTCTTCGTCTTCATAATGGTTACTGATGGCAATTTCCTGTCCATCGGGCGACAGACCGTGATCGTTGTTGAGTGAAGTGGCAAAATCCGTGTCTATCGATTTTGGCTCACCTCCTTCTACGGGCAGTTCATAAAGGTGTCCACCGCTGTTATAAATTAGGGTACTGGTATTGGCGTCCCAGTTGGGGGCTTCAAAAGCTTCCTTAGAGGTGTAGATCACTTTGCGGTGTTTGTTTTGCACGTCGAGGATCTCCATGCGGCTCCCGCTTCCCTCATCTTCGTAAGGGACAAAATCTTCCGGTGCGGGGGCTGTTATCCTTACATTGTTGTAAACCGCCTCTTCCAGTACACCCTGCGAATGGGAGCACATGAAAAGACCTGCATAGAGCGTATTATCCAATCCGAGTTCCAGTGTATCGGAATATACCATTGGTGAGCCGTCGGTAGCTGCTCCCATGATAAACCGGTTGCCCGACTTTTCCAGTTGTATCACGGCCGGTGATTCCACAGGCAACCGGATTTCGCTTGTTTCTTTTCCCTTGGCTTTCCTGAACTGCAGGGAAGTGAGCCCGTCTCCATGCACAACTGCATCTACATAGGGAGCATCCGCTTCAAGCGACTGCCTGATCATCCAACCGGTCTTGCGGTGTGGGTGATCACCGCTTCCTTTGAATTGCACCCTGGCCCGCAGAATGAAATTTCCTTCCATCTCTCGCCAGGCAAAGTGGAAGTCATCCTGATTCGACCATACATTTTCGCCTCCTCCGGTGATGTGGTATCTCTGTTCATTGGAATCATACTGGAAGTTGCCTTCCTTTTGGATATTTCCAATGTCTTGATGGCCGGAAAAGATATTTTCCTGTTTTTGTTGGGCCTGGATAGCACTCTGCAAGGTAAACAGCATGAAAATTGCACATGTGGTAGTTAGAACAGATCGTTTCATAAGATAAATATTTAAGAATGCAAGATACGTATTTTTTATCAACTCGATACGTATTTTTCAGTTCCATTCATGATCTGACCCGGTTGTAAAGGTCAATATACCTGTTGATGTCCTCTTCCGTTTTAATGGTAATGATATCGGTAAGAAGGGAAAGCCTGGTGTTTTCAAAATTCTTATCGAGGGCATCATTAAAATTCACGTACCATACTTCCACGAAAAAATCGTTGAGCGAATACAGGTCGATGAAATGTTCTTCCTGCGTACGGGTGATAATGAAATTCCCTTTCTTGGTAAGCGTTGCTTCCTTCTGTTCCATGGACATGCATTCAAAGTCTTGTGCTGAGGGTACCATGTACATCCATTTAAAATCTAATTTAAAGGTAAAAACATTTTTTGATATTTCAATGGTTTGTTTGAAAAAAACTTTTTTGACTGGAATTCTAAACTATTTAGAATTTATAAAAATTAATATATCCTGTAATCCTTATGATGTTTATAACGTCGAACATATTAAATTAAAGCTGATCTTTATGGATTTTTATCAAAGGTTGGATAAGCTTGAACGAATCCATCATAGCATTTTAGCCAGGTCAACCGGCACCCTGACCAACTTGCCACTAAGGTTAACATAGCCCGCAGAACCTTGTATGAATATTTGGATCAATTAAAAAGCTTGGGTGCGGAAATTGCTTACAGCCGCACCATGAAATCGTATTATTATGAAAATGATTTTAACTTTCAACTATGGATAGAAAGCAATAATTCAGACTAAATAAAAGTTGCCATAAATTTTTTCCATGCAAGGAATTTGCACGGAAGGTGGGTAATTTTGATTGGAGAAAGATCGATCTTTCATTCTTTGATAGAATTTACTTGCTCTGATTTAAAATCTTTTTACCATGAAAAAATTTACTTTTTTATTTTTGTTTTTAACAACGGCTATTTTTGTAAAAGGCCAAGAGAATACGTATACTTATGATTTGGATTTTAAGTATAGCCCCAAAGATTACGCAGGATGCAATCCTTTCCTACTTCAAAAGGATTCACTGGATATCCAGGCAGGATATTTCAAAGTTTCGCATGGATCTCCAGATTTTTTAGATGACGCAAATTCTGCTGTAAAATTGAAGGCATCGTATCTATGGGAAGAAGGAAGTGGGAATGTTCGAAAATCTGAAGGATTATTTACAAAAATTGATACAGCTAATTTTTCTACATTTAATAAATTTCGGAAAGGATATATATATCGGGTTGGTTTAATAGATTATTCGGATACCAGAGGTGTAGGAATTACAGCACGTATTTATATGGCTAATGGATTGACAGAAGCAACAGATTCTCTTTGTGTTGAAAAAAGAATACCAACAATAAGTGATACAAGTATGATTTTTGAAGATTTTCAATTTGAGTATGATATCCCAAAAGGCGAATATGGTCAAAAATTTCAACCCAAAAAGGATTATAACCAATTGTGGATTGTTGCTTATCAATATGAATTAGATAAATCAGGAGGATTTTATTTTAAAGAATTAGAAATTGAAGACTATGGCAAAGATAATATACCACCAGATGCACCATCCAATCTCCAAAGTTCGGACAGAGAAACAAATAGATTTACTTTAACTTGGGATGAGCCTAATGATAACTATAATGGAGTAGATTATTATGAGGTTAATATCGATAATGGAGATATAATTAAGACTACTGCTGAAAATTCTATAACTGTTGATGTAGGAAAAGCTTGCCATAATTACATTGCAAAAGTTAGAGCTTTTGATGTGGCAAATAATGCGAGTGAATATTCTGATACCATACATGTAACAACGCGTTTTGACGAGCCTATTTTGGACTTGACTCTTAGTTCTGGAGGGCCGTTATGTAATAACTCATCAAAGCAATTCAGTACAACAGAGTATGATGATGTTACATATAACTGGACACATGGTAACGGAATTACACTTAGTGATGGAAATGGACCATCAACAACAGCAATCGCAAATACTACCTATAATGGAAATTCTTATGTTCGAGTGGAAAGAGCTTTTCACAAAAGCTGTCCAGGGGGAGATGCCACTTCTCAAAAAACTCATCCTCTATGGATAGGGGTTCCAACACCTGATAAAATAGAATATGTAAATATTGGACCTCATTATCCTCAATATTCGGAAGAAATATGTTATGATTATCCCAACGATGGTGAAGTAGAGTGGACCGGAAATGGGAGCGTCACAGAATATGAGTGGGATGCCGGAAACTGGATGGTAGAGCAGCATCCCAGTGTACTCTTCCCCGAAATTCCTATGAGATTTGTTCAAATAACAGCTCCTTCATGGGGTTATGATGATCCTGTATATGTTACTGTGAAAGCTAAAAATTCCTGTGGTTGGGGGTCCAATAAACTTCCTGCCGTGGTCTTGGATGCGGTAAGCTGTGATGATTTCTTTACCCTTTCACCTAATCCTTCAAATAATTATGTTGAGATTTCTTCAAAACAAAACGAGGATCAAATGCAAACTGCATCAATTCTTAATTCTAATGAAACCATCCAGGTAAGATTTATCAATAATTATGGTGAAGTGGTTCAATCCACTACATTTACGGGAAGTTCTCAACGAATCAATACATCAGACCTTGATGAAGGAGTTTACCTTGTTGAGATTCAGATCAACGATCATGTCGAATCTCATCGGCTCATGGTGCAACATTAAAGAGAATAACAAAAATTAATTGGTAAATTAAAAATAATAAAAAAAATGAAAAATACAGCTTTTCTGGTATTAATATCTTTATTTCCCCTCCTGGGCCTTCAGGCCCAGGAGGCGGATACCACCCGGTATAATCGAAAGATCGGCATTAACTTTCAGAACCTGGATCATTTCGGGTTGATTTACAAAAAGAAACTGGATGAAAATTATCTGCGTATTGAAGCTTTGCATCTGGGCAGCCATATTTCTCAAGCGGTAGACCCTGATGATACAAGATCTCCACAAAATTCCTATGTAGTAGATCTCGGATTTAACGTTGGACTGGAAAAGTACCATACCCTGGATGAGAGGCTTGATTTTCTACATGGGTTTTCCTTTTTGAGTGGTGTATCTTTTCAACGGAATAAAATTTCAGGAGAGCTTAGTAGCAAGGAATTTAATACAAATGTTGGCATTGGATATATAATGGGAGTCAAATACACCATCAACCAAACATTTGAAATAACTGCAGGATTATTGCCATCCTTACGTTACTTTTTTGATCATAGAAAAAATTTTCAGGACAACAGGACCAATGAGCATTTTACTCATAGCTTCAGGTTCAATTTCAGCAATGATGCAAGATTTACAATCTTGTATAACTTTTAAAATTGGTTACAGCCGCATCAGGAAATCGTATTATTATGAAAATGATTTTAATTTTCAACTATGGATAAAAAAATAACAAAAAATGAAACATACAGTTTTTCTGGTATTGATATCTTTATTTCCCCTCCTGGGCCTTCAGGCCCAGGAGGCGGATACCACACGTTTTAATCGAAAGATCGGCATTACATTTCGGAACCTGGATCATTTCGGGTTGATATATAAAACGAAATTGGACCAAAGGTACCTTAGGATAGAAGCCCTGAATATAGGAAGCAAATTGAAAAACTCCATTGAGCCTAAACCTGCTGAGCAATATTTTAAGTTGAATTTGGGATTCAATGTTTTGGATTAGAGAATCACCATATCCTGAACCAGAATGTTGATTTAATTCATGGCGGTTCATTGATCAGCAAAGTGGGATTTGGCTTTGCCGAACAGAAGAAGAAAATTTATGGAAAATATTTTAGATTCGATGTTGGTTTTGGCTATATACTCGGGATAAATTATCACATTAATAATAAGTTTGAGCTTAGTGCAGAATTACTTCCTAGTTTGCGATATTCTTATTATCAAAGCAAAAATCCAGCTGGAGATAATGAACCATCTCACGAAACCAGAGTGAGCCATGAATTTCAACTAGATATAAGAAATAATGCGATGTTTAGTATTTTATACAACTTTTAATGGTATAATGAAATGGTCTGATTGATCTTATAACCAAAAATTCAATCCAATGTATAAATATTCCATAATTACCCTTATTTTGATTTCATTATTTTTTACAATAAAAGCCCAGGACAAGGTTCCTGTTGATTCAAGCCGTACTTTGGGAGTTAGTTTTAAAAGTGCAGATTATTTCGGTTTTGTTTATAAAATCAAAAAGAGAGATTATTCCCTTCGCTTTGAAACCTTTACACTGACAACTGATTGGAAAGATGAACGGCGTGAGGGAACGGATGATAGTGGTATTGATTACACAATTGATAGTTGGGATCACCACATTAGACTAGGATTAACCGTAGGTCTGGAAAAACAGCAATTTTTAGCAGAAGATCTGGATTTTATCCATGGCCCCTTCTTAACAGGTAGTTTTAGTTATAGAGATGCGACCAGCGTACCTTATTCTTACTATATTGCAACGGAAACATATAAAATGAATGTCGGAATGGGTTACATAGGGGGTATACTGTATAAAATCTCCAAACATTTTGCCATATCCAGTGAATTGTTACCGCGATTAAGATATCAATGGAGAAAAAAATCAGATCGCGATTTAGATCCCAATGACCCTTTGGGTATTGAAGGAGGAAAATCAAGGGGCTCTGAGTTAGATTTCATGATTAGAAATACGGCTAAGATTTCGATCTTGTATAACTTTTGATTCAATAGGAAACCATTTCATTCCTGTAGTAGGCTCCGGGTCACCTAACATTCAAGGCTTTTCTGTGTTATTGGTATTTGCTCAACCATCCCAACTACCCGTATAGGGATTATCCAAACCCCATTATAAACAATGTTTGGGAACAAAACATTCCATCCTGAAAATCATGTTCATCCTGTCCCTGCTCATTCATGGCAAGAAAAGATTCTTTTAAAGAGAATTGCCGGGGGCTAATTCCTGACCTATCGGCTTGATGATTGGGTGTCTTTATTGGTCAGGTTTTGTTTCAGGGAATTCTTGTAGAAATCACCAAGAAAGGCCTGGTAGTCTTTTCTTTCGGGTAGATCATTGTGCCCGCCTTTTTCCAGGATTTTCAGGGTTTTGTTTTTGGCGGGTGCTATGTTGTAAAGCTTCCTGGCCATGGCGGGCGGCGTGATGGGATCGTCCTTTCCAACAATAATCAGAAGGGGAACGGAAAGCCTGGAAAGCCGGTCGGTGTTGCTGTCCACAAGCAGGCTGCTGTCTAAGTTGATACGGATAAATGGCCTCAGGATTTTGGGAAGCATTTTATCCTGATAAAACTGAGCTTCACTGATAGGCGATTCCATTACCAGAGCGGCAATGGTTTTTTGATCGGCTACATAACCGGCTATCAATGTACCTAATGAATGGCCGTGAATAATAATTTCAGATGGTGGAATGCCCCTGGATTGAACCAGATATTTATAGGCTGCCATTCCATCAGCTTTTATTCCGGCTATTGTAGGTGTACCCGGATTCTTCCCGTAGCCGCGATAATTGAATACAAACAGGTTCATCTGACGTGCTGTGATTGACTGAATGGTCTCATAGGCGGTTTCCATCAGAAAACCGTTGCCTCCATAATAGAGGACTGTTCCCTGAGAGGCGGGATGGCTGATAAACCAGCCTTCCAGTGAAAGATTTTTTCCGGATGAAAAGTTAATCTCCTCCAGTTGCCAAGCATTGTTTTGGAAATAGGAAGGATCAATGGTCCGTTTAACGTCAAACACATCTTCTTCCTTGATATCTATGGATGTACAGCCATATAGAAAAATGGTTAATAAAAAGGGTAGAACAATTAATCTCCGCATGATGGATCATTACCTCCTGTAGTTAATTGTGGATATTTTTGCTTTTGCATTATAAACAAAAAAACACTGTCAAAGTTGAGATTAATTGTAAATATTTGTAAACCATTATATAATAAAGCAAGGAGAGGCTGGAAGGAAATGGTGTCTTATACCATTTATGAGGGACAATAATTATATTGCAGAAGAGAACAAAATCTTGGAGAGACGCACGGCTGTGCGTCTCTCCAAGATTTTGTGGGATATGGTGGATTCGAACCACCGACTTCTACCCTGTCAAGGTAGCGCTCTGAACCTGCTGAGCTAATACCCCGTCTTTATTTTCAATGATACA
>JBNJFN010000062.1:0-6553 GCA_051746885.1 Bacteroidota bacterium
CAAAAGGCAAGCCACTTCAAAAGATGTTTGAGCGGGTTCCGGAGCGTTACGATTTTTTGAATCGTCTGATGACCTTCAGATTGGATGAAGTTTGGCGGAAAAAAGCTGTAAAAGAAATTGTTGCTAAGCATCCACTGGAGGTAATGGATGTGGGAACGGGTACCGGCGACCTGGCGGTGAGGGTTGCCCGAAAGTTGAGCGGAATCCATGTCGTAGGTTATGATTTCAGTAGTTCCATGCTAAAAATAGCTCAGGAGAAAGCCGAGCGATATGGTCTGGATAATGTTGAATTCATTGAGGGCGACGCTGCTTCCATGCCGTTTGAAAGCGAGCGTTTTGATGTGGTAGGTATCTCTTTCGCCTTTCGCAATATCACCTTTAAAAATCCCAACACCGGCTTATATCTTAAGGAGATTTTCCGAACGCTCAGGCCCGGCGGAAAATTTGTTATTGTGGAAAGCAGCCAGCCGAAGTTTTCTCTCGTTCGTTTTATATTTCATCAGTATTTGAATTATATTGTTTCGGGCATTGGCGGAAAGATCTCCGGGGCAAAAGGGGCATATCATTACCTTGCTTATTCCGCGCGCAATTTTTATACCCCTGATGAATTAACCGCACTGCTGGAAAAATATGGGTTCGTCACGGTAAAACATCGCCCGTTGCTTTTGGGTATAGCTGCTATAACAGTGGCGGCCAGGCCATCCGCCTGATTCTTTTTGCAGGCCTTTATTGGCAGCTCTTCATATAAGTCGGTAGAGCAAACAGGGTATGTCAATACAAGCTTTCCAGCAACGATTTTTGTAATTACATTGGGAAGGCCATACTTTTTTCATTATTTTTAGTGGTCATCATTTATGAAAACAAACCTTATGATATATGAGAACCAGTTATTTTATTATTGTTGCGGTGCTTGTATCAGCGGTCATTTTCTTGAATGTCACTACTGCACGCGCGATCAATCCGCCTGATTGGGAAAATCCTTCGATAATTGCTGAAAACAAAGAACCTGCTCATGCATCGTTAATATCTTATGGAGATAGATCTGTGGCTTTAAAAGATGAACGGAGCCAATCTGCATTTTTCAGAACGCTTAACGGAACGTGGAGCTTTAACTGGGTACGGTCTCCTTCTGAACGAACATCAAGGTTTTATGAACGTGGGTTTTCAGACGATGAGTGGGATGAAATTTCTGTACCCGGATGCTGGCAAATGCAGGGGTATGGGATTCCGATCTATACCAATGTAAAAGAGCCCTGGAGTCGCCACCGTGCGAATCCACCATTTATTCCCCATGATTATAATCCTGTCGGGTCCTATCGCAAAACCTTCCATGTCCCGGATGGCTGGGAGGAGCGAGAGATTTTTCTCACTTTTGACGGGGTTAAATCCGCTTTTAATGTATGGATGAACGGTAGAAAGGTTGGATACAGCCAGGGAAGCATGACGCCTGCTGAGTTCAACGTCACTGATTATCTGGAATCGGGAGAGAATGTTCTGGCTGTGGAAGTTTATCGTTGGTCTGACGGAAGTTACCTGGAGGATCAGGATATGTGGCGTTTCAGTGGCATTTACCGCGATGTGTATCTTCACTCCACACCAAAGACTCATATGCGGGATTTTTACGTTCGCACCGATCTGGATGAGCAATATGAAGACGCAACATTGGATGTATCTGTTGACCTGAAGCATTATGGAGGCTCTGAAATGGATGAGGTTGGAGTGGAGATGAGCCTGTATGATGCGCAAGGCGATGAGGTTTTTACCGGAACGACGAGTGAATCTGTGCAATTGGAATCAGAAGGCGAGCAAACTGTAGAGCTTCGGGAAAAAGTGGAGGATCCTGAAAAGTGGTCGGCTGAACAACCGCATCTTTATACTTTATTGCTAAGCCTGAGGGATGCGGAAGGGAATGTACTCGAATGGGAAAGCGATCGGATTGGATTCCGTGAGGTAGAGATAAAAGATGGCCAGTTGCTGGTCAACGGAAAGGCTGTTATGCTGAACGGGATGAACCGGCACGATCATTCCCCCATTGGCGGTCGTCATGTTACCACGGAAGAGATGGAAAAGGATCTGGAACTGATGAAACGTTTCAATATCAATGCTGTTCGTACTGCTCATTATCCTAACCACCCGAAGTTTTACGATCTGTGTGATGAATATGGGCTGTATGTATTTGATGAAGCCAATATTGAAAGCCATGCCTTTTGGGATCGCTTCACCCGTGATTCCTTATGGAGACCGGCATTTATGCAAAGGGGTATCCGTATGGTGGAGCGGGATAAGAATCACCCCAGTATAATTGCCTGGTCTCTTGGAAATGAAGCGGGTATGGGAGACAATCATGTGGCCATTGCCGAATGGATCAGAGAACATGAGCCCACTCGTCCGATATACTACCGGGACGGAGAAACCCATTGGAGCCTCGACATACTGGGCAATCCTTCCTACCCTTCATTTGAAGATGTTCGCGAGGTGGGTCAGAAACAATATGACCGGCCCTTCATTGTGGGGGAATATGCCCATGCCATGGGAAATGCAGGGAGCAACCTTCAGGAATTCTGGAGGTTATTCAGAGAATACTCCACCGTTCAGGGAGGCTTTATCTGGGACTGGATCGATCAGGGTTTGCTGAAGGAAACGGAAGACGGTGAATCCTTTTTTGCCTATGGTGGAGATTATGATTATGAACCCAACGACCGCAACTTTTGTATCAACGGCATGATCTTCCCCGACCGGATTCCACAGCCTGAGCTCTATGAGCTAAAGAAGTGTGCGCAAAGCATAGACATCCAGCCGGAAGATAAGTCCAGGGGGATCCTGAAAATCTCAAACCACTACAACTTTACCAATTTAAGCAGATATCAGGCCAAATGGAAGCTGCTGGAGAACGGGGATGTTATTCAACAAGGTACTTTACCGGATTTGGATTTGATGCCCGGTGAAAGTCAACGGATTACTATCCCGTTTGAACGACCGGAAATACAAGCCGGCTCTGAGTATCACCTGGAGTTGGCCTTTGTGCTTCCTGAAGACAATCAGTGGGCCCCCAAGGGTCATGAAGTAGCCTGGGATCAGTTCAAAGTGCCCTATGATGCTCCTGCCTTGGAGCCTTTGGATCTGGAATCGTTCTCCAGAATACTGATCACAGAAAGGGTTGATCAGACCAATATTAAGGGCTCGGAATTCAGCCTTACTATTGATAAGAACCAGGGTACCATTACCTCCTTTAGATATGATGACCAGTCACTCATAGGGCAGGGTCCACAGCTTGACTTATTTGCCCCGATTATCCACAACTGGGATACGCATCAGGTACGAGAAGAGTGGAGAGGTCTCGATTCACTGGCGCATAGCAAAAGAAGGGTAGAGGTAGAACTGCTAAAACCGCAGCTGGCCCGGGTGGTTATCACCAATTTTCATGCCCTCCCCGGCGGGTCTGATGGATTTATTTCTGAAAATCGGTATTATATATTTGGCGATGGAACCATAGTGATGAAGAATAACGTCTCTCCTGAGGGTGACGTTCCCGAAACGCTTCCTAAAATGGGTATGCAATTACAACTGTCGGGAACCTTTTCACAATTGACCTGGTATGGACTGGGGCCTCATGAATCTTACCCCAAGCGAAAAACCAGTGTCCGGCACGGGATATATTCAGGAAGGGTTGAAGAACAATATGTGCCATTTGTCTTACCCCAGGAACATGGTAATAAATGTGATACCCGATGGGCCACGCTTACAAGGGGAGATGGGAAAGGACTGGCCTTTGTGGGTTTGCCTTCAATAAATTTTAGTGTGCATCAACACGATAACATTTATGATGCTCAACATCCCTATGAGCTGAATGAAAGCGATAACGTGATCGTCGATCTGGATCACCGGATTTCAGATATTGATGGTCGTTATGAACTTGTGCAAAGTCAGGCCTATTCTTTTGGTTTTATGCTTAAGCCTGTTGTGGAAAAACAGCCGGATCCTGCTGCATTACGAAAAGAAGCATTTCTATCAGTTGTTGAATCTTTTGAGGAATAACTAAAACGTGCGTTTGAAAAATTTTTGCACTTTCTTTAATCCAAATTAAATTGTGCCCCGATTACATGCATTTAATCCGGGCAGGATTTGAGGGGGGAAATATAAGAAGCAAGCCCGGCAGACTGTCTATTGAATATGAGACTTAGCGGAAACATTTTCAATCAATTATAAAATGAGATCCTATGGAACAGAAAAAGACGAATGCATTTGTTATTGTTATTGCCATTATTGCTGCAACAGGTGGTCTACTGTTTGGTTATGACAGCGGAGTGATTTCCGGGGCGTTGTTATACATAAAACAGGATCCTGTTTTGCTGGCCAATGGCCAGGAAGTGATGCCTGAACGGATACAGGAGTGGATTGTTAGTATTGTGCTGGTAGGTGCAACACTTGGCGCCATTTCCAGCGGACGGCTGACGGATCTGTATGGCCGTAAAAAGATTATTTTTTATACGGCCATTGTCAATGCTGTTGGCACTCTGCTTTCGGCATTGGCAACCAGTGTTTCAATCATGTTGTTAGCACGAGGATTGGTTGGATTAGCCATTGGAGTGGCTTCCTATGCCGTGCCCCTTTATATCTCCGAGATATCCCCTGCACGGGTGAGGGGTACTTTGGTTTCCCTGAATCAGCTTGCCATTACTTTGGGTATCCTGGCTTCCTATCTTGTGAATATTGGTTTTTCCGATCTCCCGGCTGATTGGAGTGCCTGGGGTATTAGTGAAGGATGGAGATGGATGCTTATGATTGGCTTCTTTCCTGCTTTAATTCTGGGAATTGGCATGATATTTTTACCTGAGACTCCACGCTGGTTGATGAGCGCCAATCATGAGAGTAATGCACATAGAGTACTCCGAAAGATAGGAGAGGTCAATCCTTCTAAAATTGTTGATGAAATAAAAGAGAGCCTGGCCAAAGAAGAGAAGGCAGGCTGGAAGGAACTGCTGGCCAAATGGGTACGCCCTGCCCTGATTATAGGTATAGGCATAGCGATATTGATGCAGGTTACCGGCATCAATACGGTGATCTATTATTCACCCACGATACTGCAAAAAGCTGGATTTGTAGCGGAAGGAGATGCCATTTTGGCTGCGTTGCCTATAGGGATCGTTAATGTGGTATTTACGATTGTTGCCCTGTTCCTGATTGATAAGTGGGGCCGTAAACCATTATTATACCTTGGTCTTGCAGGAATGGCCTTTGCCCTTTTTGTCCTTGGATTTTCCTTCTTGTTCCATGATACTGTCGGGGAGACTTTAAAGTGGCTATCTTTAGGAAGCATGATCATTTATATTCCGTTTTTTGCCCTCACATTAGGCCCGGTTGGTTATGTGATCATGTCGGAGGTTTTCCCAACACGGGTTCGCGGATTGGGGATGAGCGTCGCTTTATTTTTCAATTGGGTGGCTAATTTTGTGGTTGCCAACACCTTCTTGTCTCTTGCCTCGGCACTTACAGCCGAAGGCAATCAGATAACCATTACGGGAGAACCCGGACCGAACCCTGGAGGAGCTTTCCTGGTATATGCTATAATAGCCATTATAGGGATTGTCTTTGTTTTCCGTATGGTTCCTGAAACCAAAGGTCATTCACTGGAAGAGATAGAACAACACTTCCAGGAAGGCAAGCCACCGCGTGAGTTGTAGATGATTGAACATTGTTTTTGTATAGCCCTGAAATGAGTTGCTGTCAGTACTTCACTGACTAATTGATTTCAGGGCTATTTGTTTGAATGAAGAATATTCAAGAGATTATATGAATTAATAATGGTAACCCCTTTATTTTGATTGAAATTTTAGTATGGTTACTTGATATACGGTTTGCTACTTTCCCATCTGATCTGGACCTTCGATATATACCAGCTTTTCCCGTTATCGTCATTCCCCTGATAAAAGAGATAGGTAGTTCCATCTTTATCGGTAAATGCATAAGGATGACCCGATTCACTGGAATTCCATTCTCCTTTCTTGCCATTAGGCAGAAAAGGTTTTTTGAAAAGTCTTTCCCATTCTATTCCCTCCGAGCTAACGGCACATCCCACCTGTTGGGGATCATTGTTGTATCCTCCGGCATAGAACATATAGAGCTTGCCTGCATGTTTGCAAACGGCTGCCGCTTCTATACACTTTTTTTCCCAGCTTAGTTTTGGTTTTAATATGGGACCATCCTGATTGAGCTGTTTCCAATCTTCTCTAGTAAGATCGGAGTTAATTGGAGCAGAAGCAACCCCCAACATCTGAATCTCCATATCAGGGTCTCTGGTTGCATAATAAAGGAGCAGCTTTTCATTGTGTTCAATTACATCTGCATCGATGGCTCGTCCTACATTCCATTTACCTGTAGGGCTAAATATTGGATTGGTTGGGTTCCTGGTAAATTCATATCCGTTATCGGACCAGGCATGGCAGATGGCATCGTTCTTCCCATTACCGTATGTCTGGTAGAAAAGATGGATTTGGTCATCTATTACAATTGCCCCGGGTGCACAAAAGCCATTTTTCTCAGAAGAATGAGCGAT
>JBNJFN010000062.1:6653-10835 GCA_051746885.1 Bacteroidota bacterium
AAGAATGAGCGATATTTTCTTCATCATATTTCAATATTTTTTTGAGTTTATTTACCTAGGAATCCATTCAATCCCTCAACAACAATGGCGGATGATATCCCCTTAATGCCCGGTGATTGCCTATTGCTTCGGTATGCATCAGGTTATTGTTGTAAATGCGTATATGCTTTAATTTTCCTTTTGGCCTTCCCTGGCCGCTTTTCAGATTGCCTGTCTGTAACGGACCGCCGTTGATATCGGTAATGCTTTTATCATATCGGGCCCATCCGAAAGCCCTGTAATTTCGGCCGTCACATACAATTCCGTTTACAACAAAAGTAATGATTCGGGGTCCGCTGTGCATTATGGCTGTAACCTGTTGGGTCCCGAAAGCTTTAATAAGTCCGCGGTCAGAACTCCATGAAGATGATACCTCTCCATTGCTGAGGGTTAGCTCAATGGCTCCGAATCTGCCGGTTTCTATCAGCATCCCCTGTCCGCTGGAATCGCGTGAGTCCAGGAGTGCCTGGCCGGGAGCCAGATCCTGAAGGGTGAACCTCATGTCAAGGGTGATTCCTCCTGGACCCTTCAGCTTTGGAAGGTCAGGCAACGGGAAGGAATTTTGTTCCTTCAATTTCTGTTCAGAACATTCAAAGACCAGCCCTTCACGGGTTACTGTCTGTATATCGAATTGATTCCACAGAAGATTGAAAAATTCGGGATCTATTTTATGGGTGCGGGCTGTTTCCTTATTTGTTTCCGTGATCCAATATTTATCGTTCTGTTCAATCAGGTCAGGATAGCTCATCCTTACATCTGGGTCCTTTTCGTAAAGCAGAATTTCGGGCTGAGTCCAGATGATCCGGCCGTTTTTTTCTATTCCACCGGATATCCAGGCAGGATTTCTGTGCTGATAATTCCACCAGCCATTGTTGTGATGCCAGAACAGGTATTTCCCGTTTTTACATTTCCATATCCGTGGACAGGCACGGGGATTTTTGATCTTGTTTCCGGTATGAAATTCGGGGATCTCAGGCTCTGTCCAGCTTTTACCT
Organism: Bacteroidota bacterium; assembly: GCA_051746885.1. GTDB lineage: Bacteria > Bacteroidota > Bacteroidia > Bacteroidales > UBA12077 > JAGXLC01. The sequence continues at coordinate 7,688 of JBNJFN010000062.1, forward strand.
CCATCCCGGCTGTAAGCATTTATTGGATGCCCGGTAATGGTGCGATACATACAATAGATGTCCCCGTTGTTCATCTGCACAATGTTCTGTTCAGCCTGCACGGGTCCGAATTTCGGATTACGAAGGCCATGATTCCCTTCAGGGAGCAATTTCCAGTTCAGCTTTTCCGGTTCCTGTTCTGCATCAATATTGGAACATTTGAAGAACCATCCTTCGCTCCTGCTGAGCATGTATTTGCCGATTTTTGTAAAGGCAAACATCATCCCCTCATTCATGTCGATGGGTTTTCCGATGCCCCACATGATCTGTACCTCCCCGTTCCAGTCGTTAATGGAGTCCACATGGGTTTTCCGCACCGGCAATCGGTGGCGGCCGGACCAGGTTTTGCCTTTATTATCGGTATACCGGTAACAATACCATCCCAGCATGTCATTCCGTATGGGTTCTCCGTTTAAGGTTTCTATCCGGTCCCCGTTATAGATGTAAAAGATATAAATCCTTCCGTAATTGGTTTTGTAAGGCATTATCCATGAGGCAACCGGTCCGGAAGCAGGTTCTATCGGTTTGGGCTTGGTCCAGCTTTTTCCCTGATCTTCGCTGAGTGTATACACAATATGCTGTCCGCTGCTTCCTTCTGCCTCTTTGCCGGTGGTAAAAACACAAAACCAGGTGCCGTCATCCAGCACCTCAACATAAGGCTGATCCGCATAGCCGGAGGAGAAGATCTCATTTCCCTTTGCAGCATTGCGGTGGAAATCCGTCTGTCCGAAACCATTGAAGGCTGCTGCCACTAAAAATCCAATGGTAATCAGGGCCATACGGGTCAATGTGTTGTTGGTGTTCATTTTCATATGGATTGATTATCCCGGAATGGCTTCATTCCACCATTCCCTGATTCGTTTTTTCAGATGTTTTACTTTTTCGGGTCTTGAATCTGCTAGTTTGTTGGTTTCATCCGGATCTTTCATGACATGATACAATTCAGGCTTGTTGTTTTTATTGGATGAATTAGAATGCATTGAAATTGTTTGAAGATTAAATGTTATCAAAAAAATAAAAATTACCGGAAATATCAAATGTTTTGGATTTTTATTGTGGCAGAATTTTTTTGTATTCATTTACAGAGGTGAAGCCCCGACCGGTAAAAGCCCCGCCTGCCGGGGAAGTTCACCGAAGCCGGATCAACCTTATATGGCCAAAGGAACAAACAGGAAGCTCTGAAAGAGCGTTCTGTAAGATGTTCATCCGGGTTTGCAACCGCTGGCAGCAATAAAAATCAGGGTTTTACTTCCTGGCTTAAAATATAAACCCGTCGCTGATGGTTTTATTTAAAAAGGTAATTTTTATGGCTTTATCCCGGATTTTGTACTATAATTTCAAGCTTAACCGCAATGTCCGTAAGGACCGGGGGACTATTTTAAAACAACGGGAAAACAAATTCCGCAGGCTTCTGAAATATGCCTTTCATCATTCTGATTTTTACCGGGAATATTATGCAGATTATGGTATACACTCCGAGGATCTGGAAAATATTGATATAAAGGATCTACCTGCAATTGACAAAAAAGTAATGATGGATCATTTTGATGCATTGAACAAGCTTAATCCGGATGTTGTTACGGGATATCCCACAGGTATCGATATGCTGGCAGAAATGCAATTATCCGGTAAGCTCTCTGTCAAACCCCGGGCTGTTATTTGTGGCGGGGAACCCATTAAGCCTGAAACGGAAGAACTCATACAGGAGGTATGGGGATCTGAACTCATCAATTATTATGCTGCCTCGGAATCACTGATATTAGGCGTTGAGCGTACAGATTTAAAAGGATTTTACCTGTTTGACGATGTGAATTATATTGAATTCGGGGACGATCACATTCTTTTGACCAATTTGTATAATTATACCCAGCCGTTAATCCGCTACCGGATGAATGATATTCCAGCTGATCCGAAAAGTGGAAAATTTAATCTGATCACTGATAGATAATCCCATAGGGAGTTGTATGATGCCAATTTTTTAACTCTTCAAACAAATTACACTGATAATTATTGATTTTTCATTTATATTTTATTAGTTTGGTAGAATAATGAAATTTAAAAACTATTGTATATGAATAATGGAGAATTTAGTATTTCCAAACTTTATGAAGATTCCAGGAAGGTTCTTCTGCGTCCGAAAGAGTATTTTGCATCTATGGAAATGCAAGGAGGTATAGGGGAACCCCTCGTCAAAGCATTAGCTTATGGTGTAATAGCTGGTGTTTTTGTCTTTATCTGGAATTTGTTAAATGTAACCACTGCTTCAACGGGCTTTTTAGGCGGGGCTAGCGCAATTGGAGGATTTTTCGGCGCCATAATTGGTGCTGTGGTCGGTGTTTTCATTGGAGGAGCGATTGTTCTTCTCATATCTGCCATATGCAAAGGCAACACAGATTTTGAACCCAATATGCGGGTTGCTGCTGCAACTATGGTCCTGTTTCCCATCAATGCATTCCTGGGATTTTTTGGTGGAATCAGCTATTCTCTGGGAGGAATTATTAGCCTGGCCATTAGTCTTTATGGTGTGTACATGATTTATATTGCAGTTTCGTCCACTTTACAGGGACAAGCCCAAACTGCCAGAACAGTTTCTTACGTTATTGGTGCCATATTAATATTGTTTCAGATCGTTTGAAAGGAAAGGCCGGGAATTTTTCAATTTTTCCTGCGGGCCGAAAGGTGTGGAGGCTAAATATAAAGAGCCTCTCTATCTAACGGCCCTAGGGAAAGGTTGAATTATCAGTTTCAATTATAGGGTTCCATCGTCTATTCTTTTTTCCAATAGTGTTCTGCCGTAGATTACTAATTCGGGAATTTCCTTTTTCAACTCCTCTAAAAAACGTATTAGACTTTTTGGTTTGAATGTATCGTCTATTCTATAGCCATCTTCCAGGTCAGTGATGCACTGGTTTTCAAAATTCTCAAAATCATCGGTATAATCTAAACCAAAAAATAACCCATGATCCTTACTGTATTCAAATTCAGCAACCAATTTGCCTTCACAGGTCACTTCTATGTATTCGCCACTTGAAAACCTTTCAAATTTACTATTAGAACTTTTTAAATGTTTTGGTTCCATAATAAAATCCTTTTTTTGCTTCAAAAATAA
>JBNJFN010000062.1:10935-13311 GCA_051746885.1 Bacteroidota bacterium
ACGTCGACTTTCATTTTGTTGGTCATGCTAAATCATATTAAGGGAATCAACCGCAGAGTTCAGGGCGGGTGGGCTCCCTTGAGAACTTGTCCCGCTGAATAACCGGGAGAAAAAAAGGACATTGGCGGTTTTGAGGTAGTAATATCTTTGTTTACTTGAATCATGATAATGCTAAGTTGAGTCTGTCCATAAGTCCTCCGTTCCCTCTGTGATTTCCTTTGTGTTCTAAGTGGTTAATATTATAAGTTGAACCACGGCGTTTCACAGAGCGCAAATTATGGAGTAACGCAGAAGTAATTTATAAGAATTTCAAAGCTCTTTTGACTTTATAGACAGGCACTAAATAATCCCCTATGTCTTTTTTTCCGCTTCGATGTATACAATAAAAAAGGAGCTACAAAATGATTTTGTAACCCCTTAATTTTCTGTGGGCCCAGTTGGATTTGAACCAACGGCCACTTGATTATGAGTCAAGTGCTCTAACCAACTGAGCTATGGGCCCTGAAACCTTCCCAATCTTTAAAGAACCTCCTAAAAATCGGAGTGCAATATTAATATTTTGTTTCGACATAAGCAACTCTTTGTTGAAAATATTGTCACAATTCACTTAACCTTTAACTAAAATAACTTCTTTCAAAGATTTGTGCTTTTTCTGTATTGAAATGCTGTCGAACTCCCTTTTTAATTAACGGTTATTACCTATATGGTATTTTAATAAGTATAAAACCAAGGAGGCTGTCTAAAAAGTCCCCATAAAAAAACTCCTTTTTAGACAGCCTCCTTGATCATGTTCCGGGTATTTAGCTTAATTTCCTAGTCACCGGGTTTACGGGGCATATCTGAAAGGTCCAGTTTGGTATTGGGTACGGCCATGTCTGTGGTATCTTTAACCGTTATGAGAATGTCATTGAAATCGTGGTCACATCTGTCGCTATCCACTTTGATGTCTTCAAATGTAAGCACGATATCATCACAATTGCTGCTTAAAAACAGGGTGGACTGTTGAGCCTTATTCTCATTGAATTCCCTGTTGGTATAATGGGTATAGATACCATCTACTGTTTCACCGTTTTTCCAGCCCTTGGCTACGAGGTAAAATCCAATGACCGTTCCTTCCGGAAAGCTGTCATCACCTAGCTGAACACGATCGCCGAAATCCAGTCCGCCCCCTTCACCTGTTTTTGACACATTTGGAAATACGACATGTTTTTCAAGGTCGTCAACGCTTTCAGGCGGGTCATCCTCATGATAGGTATAATATCCGAATGTATTCTTCCAGGAGGCTTCTTCATCAATAAAGGTGACATAAACGGGGGTTTCTTCCGTTACTTTAATGTTCAGATGGGCAGTATCACTGAAAAGGTCCTCATGCATCTCGCGTACATCCTTTCTTTCAGGGAAAAGCTCAGAGATATCTCCGATCAGTGTTTCACAGGGTTCGGTAGGATCAATGTTTTTCGGAACGCCATCATCAATGCTGATGTCTATGATCTTTAGACCGCCTTTTCCTGTAGCCACAAAAATCACACTGTCTCTAGACTCTACAAAATTTGCAGACACCGGGCCGTCAAACTGCATGCTTCCCATCATCCACAAGCTATCTTCTTTTTCAGGAACGATACCTCCTACATGTACTCCCGATCCCCCATTGCCTATTAATACCAGGTCCCCGTTGAGGGAAACGCTATTGGTAACATGGTTTTTATCGAGGCCATCGGAAGGTGTTTCGGGCTTGGGAATGTTTTGTTTTTCATTCCCGTCCATATCAAGCATCGATAAACCATCCTCGTTCAGGGCAGCAAATATGTATTCATCGGAAACGGCAATTTCGGATTTTGATCCGGGCGTATTGGCCCCGCCTACCGTGTATGTTTCGGATTGGGAAGCACCATCCAGATCGAATTGGTTGATGCGGCCTTCCTGCCCCTGCAATACATAAAGGTTTTCTGAATTGGCATCCACAGAACGGGCATCCTCAATCTCTTTTGTGCTTGAAGTGGTGTAGTCCTGGTTAAAAACGGACAGACCTCCGTCCTCACCACTGGTGGCATAAACCTTGTCGTCCGTAACACGGACATCTGTTCCGGAATAGGAAGAAATATCCAGCATGGTGTCTATTTTAATGCTGTCAAAGTTCATATTTTCGTAAGGTGAAATGACTTCCAAGAAGGCAGGTGAGTTATATTCCAATTCTTCATAATTGCCGGTGGCCCCCACTATGTATATTTTACCCTCGTAAAAATCTACAGAGTTGATATCTGCATTTGGCGTAATCACCTGTGAAACCATAGCCGGATTGTTACGGTCAGAAACATCGAAAATTTCAATTCCTCCCAGCCATTCCGGCCCCTTGGTGTTGTAGGTGACAAAAGCATA
>JBNJFN010000063.1:0-13199 GCA_051746885.1 Bacteroidota bacterium
AATGAACTGGAGCTTTTGCTGCATGCCTTTGGAAAGTTCTTCCACTTTTTTTTCCCACCATCCCTGGATCTCAAATTTTTCAAACCAGTATTTGAGTTTCCCGATTGCCTCCCGTTTGGGCATTCCTTTGAGCCGGGCCAGATACAATGCCTGTTCTCCTACCTTCATCTTTTTATAAAGCCCCCTTTCTTCGGGCAAATAGCCGATACGAAAAACATCCTCCATGCTGATTTTGTGATCTTTGAAATATACTTCGCCCTTGTCCTGGCCTGTAATTCTGTTGATGATCCGTATCAGTGTGGTCTTGCCTGCCCCGTTAGGGCCAAGCAGACCGTAGATGGAGTTTTCAGGCACACTTATACTCACATCCCTGAGTGCATAGTGATTTATGAATTTTTTATCAACATTTCTTATTTTCAGAAATTCCATTTTTGGTGATTTTGTGTTTAGAAGGTTAAACGGCCACTAAATTAAAAATATTTGTGCCAAAACAATCTGCCTAAAAAGTTTTTTAAATTGAACACTTTCTTTTATTATCTGTTAATGTATTGGAAAACCGGATACTTTACTTGATAAAATAACAAGGGCGGATTTTATCTTTTAACCGGTACAAAAAGAAAATAATAAGAAAGTTTTCTTTTTATTTGAAAAAATAGTGAAAATGTCTTATTTTACATAACTTAATGAACACAAAAAATTACATTACCATGGCAGAAGATGAAAGAAAAAACTATGAACAAAAGGCAGAACTCATAACAAAGAGAATGATGTCGAAGCTTTATGCTTTAGAGGCTAAAGCATTGGAAGCAAGAATGAACACCACCGAAAACATTGACAAACTGGATAAAGAACTGGAAGATATAGCCAGGAAGAGAAAAAATCTGGAAACCAAATATCAGGATCTTGTGAATGCAGGTAAGAGTCAGTGGCAAAATCTTTACACAGATTTTGAAGAATTGGTTAATCAGATCAATGCTGATAAACATGATTTTTATGAAAAGGCGCAGGGCTGGCTTAATGACTTTAATGAAAAAATTGCTGATCTGGAAGAGAAAGCCCGCAATTCCAGCCAGGAATTGAGGGAAAAGACCCAACATCAATTGGAATATCTGAAAGATCAGCGTGAAAAGCTTCAGAGTTCATTAATGGATATGCAGAAAGAAAGTGGCCACCGATGGCACCAGTTCAGGGATAAAGTTGACGCAGGCCTCAGTTCTATGACTAACAGTATCAATAAGCTTTACCAGAATTTTCAGAAACGGAGGGAAGATTATTCCACCCAAAAGTTCTATGAAAATGCACAAAGCTGGCTGAACGACTTTAATGAAAAGATTTCAGATCTGGAGCAAAAAACCGAAAACTCCACTCATGAAGTAAAGACGACAATTGAGGAACAGTTGAGCTATGCCCGGGAGCAAAGGGATAAAATACAGCAATACCTGGATGAGATGTCGAAGACCACAGGAGAAAAATGGAAAGAATTCAGATGGGATATTGAAAGCCGGATCAATAATGTGAGAACAAGCATTAGCAAGGCATATCAGTCGTTTCCCGGAGGAGGGAAAAGTGACACTACCGCTCAGTCGGAAACTTCCGAAGAGGAAACTTCTGAAAAATAAACCATATGGCGGGTTTAAATTTAAAGAGGATCATCCCGGTGGGGGTGATCTTTTTTTTCATGTCAATGGCATTGTTTTCATGTGTTGAAGACAATCTAACAGATATTAGGTGGGACCGGGAAAATCACTGGAAACCAGACTTGTCAGTTCCTATAGGTGACGATACTGTGAATGTAGACAATTATTTTGAGCAATACCAGGAATTTGATGATATTCCCGGCACCATCTTTCCGCTATATTACGAGGATTCGCTTTATAGGTTGGTTGATTCCCAAATTGGAACAGAAGACAGCTTAGATTATTCTCTTGCAGATCATATCAATTCTTCCCGTTATATAGAATATCTTAGCATTCATGTCCGTACCTGGAATACTTATCCTACCAAAAGCAGGGTGCAGTTGTATTTCAGGAAAATGAAAGATGGGAATTGGATCGTGCTTGACTCCTTGTTTGATGCACCTAAAATCATTGAAAGTGGTGAAGTCGATGAAGAAAGAAAAGTGATCCGGCCTGCGAAACAGGAATTTAATGTGGCCTTAGATCAGAAACAGATTGATGAAATTGTTTATCCGTCGGAGAATCTGTTGGTGAAAGCTTTTATATCGGTAACCGCGGAAGATTTGGACACTGTCCGGTTTGATTCTGACTATGAGATCAGGATGGAAGCGGCTGCCCGGGTTAAATTGAACATCCGCCCCTCTGATCTGGGTTACTGAGCTGGAGTAGACTGTAATGTCAGACTATAAATCATAGTCCGGAAAATGGGTGATCTCTTGAAACGCATCGGTTTTGTGAAAGATTCCGGCTCCGGTCTAAAGAGAGGTTCCGGAATGAACTTAGTTAAAATAAAGCAGGTTGTTTTACTTGTTTTTTTTATGCTCTTCTTTTATGCATCCATAGCACAGCAAAGTAATACCTTCTATTTTATGCGTTCGGTTCCTCAGACCGCTGATATGAATCCTGCATTTTCTGTTTCCTGCAATTATATCGGCCTCCCACTGATTTCTTCCTTTCATGTTGATATAGGCAATACAGGTTTTTCCTACAATCAGCTTTTCCCTGAAAGGGGAGAAGCCCGGGTGATCAATTTCGATCATCTTGAAAATCGCCTGCACAATCTTGATCTGTTCAACGCCCGCATGCAGTTTGACCTGTTTTCACTGGGCATGTGGTATAAAGAGTATTTTTTTACATTCAGTATCACTGAGAAAACGAATTTGTTCGTTGGTTATCCTAAAAATTTGTTTTTAGTACCCTGGGAGGGGAATACGGATTATGTGGGTGAAATGGCTGAAATTCGACGATTTGGAGGGGATTTTAGCCATTATAGAGAGTATGCAGTGAGTGCTTCGACATGGCTGGATAGTGACTTAAAGGTAGGTGCGAGGGCTGGCTTGTTGTTTGGCAAGGCGAACCTGAGTACGCGCAGGGAGGTGCTTGACATCTATACCCACCCGGATAATTATCAAATAGATGTTTCAGGAAGTTACAGAGTCAATTCCACCTTGCCGATTGAAGTGACGAAAGATGCCGGGAACAATCTTCCGAATGTCCGGTTTAAAGAGGATGTTTCGATGAAAAAATTGCTCCTGAACGGGAGCAATCCGGGGATAAACTTCGATGTTGGAGCCTTTTATACCGGACTGGAAGAAATTGTGTTATACGGGGGAATCAATGACCTGGGATTGATGTACTGGACCTCGGAATTAAATAATATAGAAGCTGAACAGCAATTTCAGTTTAACGGAATAACCCGGGATGATCTGCAGAATGATGATTATCCCCAGTTGATGCTAGATTCCCTGGCAGAATCTTATGAGACACGCGTTACTCATGAGCCTTATCTGACCGTTTTACCAGCGGAAAGTTATATCGGGGCTACCTATCAGCTCAATAACCGTATCCGGGCAGGAGTGCTTCAGCGCAATCTTTTTTATAAATGGAGGATCTATCCTTCGCTTACCCTGTCACTCAACGCGGAATTATGGGATTTTTTCTCTCTGGCTGCCAGCTATTCTTACAATCACTATAGTTTTAGTAATTTTGGGGCCGGGTTTTCTGTACAAAGCAACAACGTTCAGTTTTATGTGGCAACGGATAACCTGAGAGCCGTCAATCCCTTATCGGTACGTAATGTGAATCTCCGTTTCGGGTTGAATGTGTTTTTTGGATGTGGGTCTCAGTCAGGAGGGACCGGAGGGACAGGAGCAGCGTGTTATTGGATAAAGCAACAGGAGGAAAATAAAAAGATTGTACCCAGAGAATAATAAAACATTTAGTATGGAACAAAAAAATTTTATTTTGGCGAACATCGGGATTATACGAACACCTTTTCAACATACAAATGAGGCGCCCAAACAGGGAGTTTTTGAACCCGAATCAGAAGGCAGGATTGAACTTTTTGAGGATTACAGGGAAGGGCTGAAAGACCTGGACCAGTTTTCTCATGCCATACTGATCTTTTATTTCCACAAGATTGAGGAGATGAAGTTAACAGGTACTCCTCCGATGGATACGGAGGAGCGTGGGATATTTGCCATTCGTGGACCTCAAAGACCCAATCACCTGGGTTTAACGATTGTGAGAATTAAGGAGATTCAGGGAACACAAATACTCGTTACAGGAGTAGACATGCTGGATAAAACTCCTTTGCTGGATATAAAACCCTACATCAGAGAGCTGGATAGCTGGTGTGATGCGAGTTCTGGCTGGGTCAAGGGTTTTATGGGCGAAGACGGCCAGGAATAATGAATTTCCCGGGGAGATAAACAGTCATTTGTATGATCCTGCCTGCTGAATTAGTGTTTATAAGAAGGCAGGATGCCGGTCATAAATTCCAGTTTTTATAATAATTGATCGTTTTGGTATCTTTCTCCTGGTATGCCCGTTGGAGTTTTTCAGCTTCTTTTCGGGCTTCCGTATTATCTGATTCCGTATGATAATACACCGCAGGTTTTCCTTTACCCGAGTATATAACCTGATCAAAGGTCTCGATTACATTGTTTTCGTCCTTGTCTCTGCCTACCACAAACCAGGATGCTGTTTCCGGAAAATAAAAATGCCTTCCCAGGTTAACAAGGGGCAGGGTAGATTCTGTTATCAGATCCCGGGAAATGAGCGTTTCAAACCTTCTGCCCAGTTGCTTGTCACACAGTAGACATCCACCTGCCGGACTGGGGTAATCGATGCCATATTCTTTTGCCAGGGCCATTTGCTTTTTCCTGCTTCTGCCATTTATACCTTTTTCTGCCAGTGGCCTGATCAGTTTTATCCCCGTTTGCTCGTCAAGGATTTTCATCTTTTTACTGGTTTGTGACATGGGCCTTTGTCCGGGTACTTCTCCCGTGGCAATGGCTTCAATGTTATGTCTTCCGGCGTATTCTTCAAGCTCTTTGAGCATAAATAATTTGCAGTCCAAACATGGATTGTATCCGGCTCCCCGCGGATAAGCAGGGTGCTTCAGTACCTCCAGGTATTTCCTTAAAAGCCTGTCCCGTGTGCAATCAAAGATTATCATGGGCACCTCTTCCTTTTCCAGAAACGGATCAGGAATCGGTTTCTCCTTAGAAAAAGGCAACCTGAAAAATACTGCGGTAAGATGATAACCTTGTTCTTTCATCAATTTAACTGCCAGGCGGGAATCCAGACCCCCTGAGTACAGCAGCAAGATGTGCTCCATATTCAAAGCTTTGATTTGATCAAGCGCAAATTTAACAAGACTTAAATAGAATTTTTGACCCATTTGTCTTAATTTTGAAAGATTATATTCTTTTGGTACAAAAATTAAAACATCTATCATTATGACGCTCATCAGATCGATTTCAGGTATTCGCGGAACCATAGGCAATAAGAGGGGAGATAATTTAACCCCGGAAGATATTGTGAAATTTACTTCAGCCTATGCCATATGGGTGAAACAGCAAACGGAGAAAAGTTTTGTGAAAGTAGTTGTTGGAAGGGATGCTAGGCCTTCCGGTAATATGGTTTATCATATCGTTTCAGGGACGTTGAACTCCATGGGCATTGATGTGGTAAACCTGGATCTGGCCACAACACCTACTGTTGAGATGGCGGTTCTCGCTGAAGAAGCTCAGGGAGGTATCATTCTTACCGCCAGCCATAATCCTGTTCAGTGGAATGCCTTGAAATTGCTCAATTTTCACGGTGAATTTCTGAATAAGGAAGAAGGTGAAGAGATACTTAATATTGCTGCACAGCAGGACATCAATTATGAGACGGTTGATCGGCTTGGCATGGAAACCAGGAAAGGCGAGTATCTGGAGTATCACATTGACAAAATCCTCCAACTTCCCCAGGTAGATGTTGATGCCATATCCTCTGCGGGATACCGTGTGGTGATAGATGGGATTAATTCCGTGGGGGGTGTTGCCGTGCCCCGGTTGCTCACGGCGTTGGATGTTAAAGAGGTGATTGAAGTAAATTGTGATCCGAACGGACGTTTTGCCCATAATCCCGAACCCATCCCTGAAAACCTGACCGGTATCAAGGAGGAGATAAGGAAGAACAATGCTGACCTTGGGTTTGTGGTTGATCCGGATGTGGACAGGCTGGCGATAGTCGACGAAAATGGATCGATGTTTGGCGAAGAATATACCCTTGTTGCCGTAGCGGAATACATTTTGCAGAACAAGCCGGGGAATACGGTCTCAAACCTGTCCTCAACCAAAGCATTGAGAGAGCTTACCGCAGAATATGGCGGGTCATATTATCCTTCGGCTGTCGGTGAAGTAAATGTCGTTGAGAAGATGAAGGAGGTACAGGCTGTGATAGGAGGAGAGGGCAATGGCGGTGTGATTCTTCCTGATCTCCATTACGGAAGAGATGCACTTGTGGGTATTGCCTTGTTTCTCACCCATCTTGCCCAATCCGGTGTATCCTGCTCTCAGCTCAGAAAGAGATACCCTTTTTATCACATCAGCAAAAACAAAATACAATTAACTCCTGATATCGATGTTGACAATATTCTGGAGAAGATAAAAAATAATTATAAAGACTACCCCGTGAATGACGTTGACGGAGTAAGAATTGAGTTTCCGGAAGGATGGGTGCACCTTCGAAAGTCTAACACCGAACCAATCATCAGGGTTTATTCCGAGGGAGAAGACCGGAAAACAGCTGAGGAACTGGCTTCAGGGATTATAAACACAGTAAATCAAATGGTATAAACGCCGGATAAAGAGCCTGTTGAATAGTACCGGAATGAGAATGATCAAACAATTGTATTGTCTTTTTTGTTCACTTTACATATATCGTTACAACCAAAACAAGAAGTTATGAAAGACATCGAAATTGCCAGCAAAGTAAAAATGAAGCCCATCCGGGAAATCGGATCGAAACTGGGAATTCGTGAAGAGGATCTGGAACTGTATGGAAAGAATAAAGCCAAAATTCCTTTATCTTACATCGACGAAAAAAAAGTTAAAAAAAGCAATTTGATTCTTGTCTCTGCCATTTCCCCGACCCCGGCTGGTGAGGGAAAAACCACCATGTCGATCGGTCTGTCGCAGGGTTTGAATAAGATCGGGGTGAACTCTTCAGTCGTGCTAAGAGAACCTTCCCTTGGCCCGGTATTCGGAATAAAGGGTGGTGCAACCGGGGGAGGTTATTCACAAGTGCTGCCCATGGAAGACATCAATCTTCATTTTACCGGGGATTTTGCGGCTATAGAGAAGGCCCATAATTTATTGGCAGCCTTAGTCGACAACAGTTTGCAGCACCGAAACTCCGGCCTCGATCCGAGAACAGTTCTTTGGAAGCGGGTTATGGATATGAACGACCGGGCATTAAGGAAAACTCTTGTTGGGTTGGGAGGAAGAACCTATGGAGTACCCAGGGAAACCGGTTTCGACATCACCGCCGCATCTGAATTAATGGCCATACTTTGTTTGGCTGAAGATTTTAAAGACCTTAAGGAGAAATTGGGAAATATTTTCATAGGTTATACTTATGATCGTAAGCCTGTGTTTGCCAGAGACCTGAATGCTCACGGAGCTATGGCTGCCTTGTTAAGAGACGCCATCAAGCCCAACCTGGTTCAGACCATAGAAGGCACACCTGCCATTATTCACGGCGGACCTTTTGCCAATATTGCACAAGGGACCAATTCGGTTATTGCCACCAAAACAGGCATGTCTATGTCGGACTATGTGGTTACCGAGGCAGGTTTTGGATTTGATCTTGGAGCAGAGAAGTTTTTTGACATCAAATGTGGATATTCCGGATTGTCTCCTAAGGCAGTGGTTCTTGTTGCTACGGCACGAGCGTTGAAATATCACGGAGGTGCGCCTCTTGATAAGGTAAACGAACCCAATATGGAGGCGCTGAGGTCAGGAATAGTTAATCTGGAGAAACATATCGAGAATATTCAGACGTTCAACATTTGTGCTGTGGTGGCTGTCAACAGGTTTGTATCCGATACGGAAGAAGAGCTTGAATTTATTAAGAATTATGCCGAAGAAAAAGGAATAGATTCTGTTATAACTGATGTTTGGGGCGAAGGAGGCAAAGGTGCCACCGATCTGGCCAAAAAAGTGAAATTTGTTGCCGATAATTGCCAGAACAAATATAAACCTATGTACGATTGGGAATGGGATATTCCCAAGAAGATTGAGACAGTGGCCAAAAATGTCTATGGGGCTGCTGCAATTGATTATACAGCTACAGCCATGACAGACCTGAAAAAGATCAGAGATCTGGGCATGGAAAACATTCCCGTATGTATTGCCAAAACTCAAAAATCGCTGTCCGATAATCCGAAATTGCTGGGAAGGCCCAAAGACTTTGTTGTAACGGTCAGAGAAATTGAACTTTCTGCTGGTGCGGGATTTGCAGTACCCATTACGGGTAAAATAATGCGTATGCCCGGACTGCCATCCAGGCCGGCAGCCGAAGATATTAATGTTGATAATGAAGGGAATATCAGTGGTCTGTTCTAAAGGAACTCATTGCGTTTTTAGTCTTAGCAACACAAAATTTCGTTAAGTATTCAGGTTAAATGCTTCCCTTTGGCCAAAGGGAAGCATTTAATTGAAACTGAAAAGCTGCTTTGAGCAAAAAGATAAAGGTTTCCGGTAATTCATCCTTATAGATAAAAATTCAGGCCGCCACCTATTATATGATATGCCCGGTCATTCAAGGCAATTTCACTTTCAAACAGAAGGCTCATGTTTTGGGATAAGCCTACTTCCAGGCCTATTGGGATCCAGAATGGCATCTCAAGGGTTGTTTCGGTTTCTCCTTCATTGTTGGTACCTTTTATAAAGTTGATATGTGTATCAAGTCCACTGTAAAGGCGGATATCGCTTTTTATCGGGATGGTGAAATTTAATGTGCCATCCAGACCAAAGTACCCAAAATCATGAGCTCCCACTGCCAGCGATATTTTATTTCCCAGGGCAAATTCCAGATTGGCTCCAAAATATTTCTGGTCGCCGAAGCCCAACTGAAGTCCCGCGTCTAACCCGGATTTAATTCCGTAACCGGCGTGTCCGAACAGTATTACCCCGTCAGCTCCGCCGTCAATATGAAGTGTGGGTTCAACACCCAGTGAAACACTCCCTCTTTTAAGGGTTTGTCCGGTGTTGAAGACTTGTCCATGAACACTTGTAAAAGTAAATACTACAACCACAAGTAAGAGCAGTTTTTTCATAGTCGTTTTCAGGTTTGAAATTTTTTAATGGATAATGAGTTATTTTCTTTCCTCTTTTTAATCAGGATATTGAGCAAAGATACATAAAAAATAACGAAAATTTATCAAAAGCTCTACGAGAAAGATTTTATGTGGCTTTATAGCTTCATCTCCTGACCCATGTAAAATTCCAGGATTTTTTGCCTGAAGATATAGTTATACTTAGCATTCGCTGAATTTGACCGGGCGCTGGAGAGCTCATTGGTGGCCATTTTATATTCGACGGCATCGACAAGCCCAACATCGTATTTTTCTTTGGTATATTTAAAGGCTTCCTCGCTAGATTCCACACTTTCCAAACTGGATTGATACTCTTCAAATGCAGCCTCAGCTTCATTGGCAGCTTTTTGGATGGTTTTGAAAAGCTCCAGTTTTTGTTCCCTGAGAAAATATTTGGAGTCTTTAACCAGGAGCTTGGCATTGGATATTTGATTGTGGTTCCTCATTTTGTCAAATATGGGTATGTTTAGGACCAGTTGCAGATTCAGATTGGGGTTGATGTTTTTGATCTGATCCGTATAGGGGGGTTGGGACAATTCATTATAATAGGTATAGTAGGAAGTGCGGAATGATAAAGTTGGCAGAAGCCGGCCTTTCATGATATCGAGGTATTTTTGTGAACTTTTAAGCTGATATTTTGCGTTTTGAATTGTCGGGAAATGCTGAACAGAGTTATCATAGATGGTATCGACCGGTTGAATAAGTTTTCCGGTTTGATGTAGCAGATTTTCCGGTATTATTACACTGAAGTTTTTAATGCTGTCAAGATTCATAAGCTGAGCAAGATCTACATAAGCCATTTTAAGGGCATTCTGAGCCCTGGTGAGTTCAGCCCGTTGCCGGGCCGCCTGTGCTTTAATTTCCAGAAGATCCCCTTTAGCCTTGTTTCCTACCTTAACCTGTTCACTGGTTTTTGTTCTCTGATCCATTGTTACATCAAGCTGTTCCTGCTTGATCTTTTTTTGTTCGGCCTGTGAAAGCACATTGAGATAATAAGTGACAATGTTGAGGGTTACGTTATATCGGGCGGTTTCAATATTTTCAAGCTGAGCCATCAGATCATAATGACGCATTTTTTGAGTGTTTTGGGTTTCCAGCCCGTTGTAAAGGTTTAAGTTTGCATTGGCCTGCAGATTCTGAGACTGGAATCGCTGGTTTACATATTCATAATTGTCGGGGTTGATGGTTTTACCGAAGTTGAAACTATGAGAGCCGTTTACCGCAATAGAAGGGGCCATTTCCCATTTTGCCTGTTTGCGCTCGTTTCTGGCCTGTTCGGCTGCAATTTTTTGCCTTTTTATGTTGATGTTGTTTTCCAGGGCATAATTGATGCACTCTTCAAGTGTCCATTTTCTCTGGGCTTCGGCTTCCATTGAACTGCATGCGATAATGAATAAACCAATGAAGGTGGATAATTTTACAAGTTTCATAGGTATGTTTTTTTAAGGTTCGAATAACCTTAACATAAATTGTGCCGGGGTGTGTATTGTGTTTATTATCAGTTATAAGTAACACAGTAAATAAACCGTTAGCAAATCCATGAGTGAACGAAAATGTAACAAGAGGTGTTCGGTTTCGAACATTGGAAGGCATTTCAACTTTCTTATAAAATTCTCCAAGATTATTTATGAAATCCCAACAATAAAAAATCAATTTTGAAATGATGTTTGGAAGAAATAATTTTATAAACAAAAATTCAATACTATATTTGTAATTTAAAATGTGTTTAAAAGGATTCTTCTGTTTTCGGATCAGCCTTTTAAATTAAATCATCACAATTATGTACAGAAAGATATGGCATAACTGTTCTCAATCTGTTGCACAATTGAATTTTTATACCGATTCAGATATAAAAATACTGACTTTAACCGGTTTTAAAACAAGAAATTTTCTCATCACTGATGAGGGCATCAGAAAAATTTCACCGTACGATAAGGTGGAGATTAAATTTGTGGATAAGGACGGGTATACTACCTTGGCTCGTAAAGTCTTAAAAAAATGCGAGTTGGATAAGCGCACCATTGTGGGTTTGAATGATAAATTCCTGAATTTTGTGGTCATCAACATCGGTTTTAAAGAATTTGAGAAAATTCCTTCACTTTCTCTGGGCACAGAGGAAGAAATGGAAGTAGGGCTCCCGGTGGCAACATTGGGTTATCAGGCTAATGAAGAAAACCTTTCCATCAAACAGGGCATCATATCTTCTTTCCATTGCAGTGAGAATGGTAACAAATATATCCAGATCGATACTTCGATTAAAACCGGAAATGCGGGAAGTCCGTTAATCAATGTTGAAACGGGCAGCATTATTGGTGTAATTGGTCATAAGCTCACTGAAATGTCTCAGTCATACAGGAAGCTAAAAAACATTATGAACAGCAATATCAATTTGCTTAAAAAATATCAGGGAAAATACAATCTGGAGGATATTGACCCTATGCAGGTGCTGATTGCCAATCAGAATCAGATCAAATATATAACAAAAGAAATATACCGAATTACAGATATGGGAGTGGGTTATGCCGTACCTTCAATGGATATTGCAAATTTTATAAAGGAAAATCTTATTATTGAGGAGAATCAGCATTCAAATAATATAAATAATATATTAACCGATTTATAAAGTTTCCGTTTTAGTAGTTTGGGTTTCTGATAAAGGGAGATGCTATTCCGAACAATAGGATATAATATCTCCCTTTTTATATACAATACACAATCCTTGCGGTTTGAAAATATCATTCCGCTTCGATATTCTTGATGATCTTTTCCACCTCTTCTTCCGTGGTTCGAAGCTTTTTCTTGCAGAGCGACAACAATTCCGAGACCCTTTTCACTTTGGATGTCAGATCATCTACATCCAGTTCTTCATTTTCGATCTGTTTCAGGATTTTTTCTATTTCTTCAATGGCTTCGCCATATTTTATTTGTTGTTTTTCTTTAGCCATATATCTGTCTTTTTTATTTTTTCCTGGGTAATGTGAATTTAAATGTACTTCCCTCGCCAACTTTACTTTCGGCCCATATTTTTCCCTTGCTTTGTTCCACCAGTTCTTTGCAGAGTATCAGACCAAGTCCAATGCCCTGCTCGTTAGAGGTTCCCTTTGTATTATGATTTGATTTTACTCTGAATAAATTATTCAGATGCTCTTCCGGAATCCCTTGGCCAGTATCGCTTATAGATATTATGGTTCGGTCAGGTTCTGTTTCGGCTTGAATGGTAACCACTCCTTGCTCTTCTGTAAATTTGATGGCATTGCTCAAAAGATTTCTCAGGATGGTTCTCAAAACATTCCTGTCCGCATAAGCTGTAATAATATCATCTATCTCATTTTTTACCTGAATATTCTTTTCTTCTATGTTGATTCTCAGTAATTCTGTAATTTCTTCCGCCACGTCTTTAATATTTAATGACCGGGGATTGAGTTTAAGATTACCTAGTTGGGTTCTGGACCATTGCAGTAAGTTTTCAAGGAGATTGTAAAGGTTGTGCGAAGTTTCATAGATGGATTTACAATATTCCTTTATTTCTTCTTTGTCCATCGTGTCAATGTTCCGGTAAACAACTTCAGAAATGCCGAACAGGGCCTGAAAGGGATTTTTTAGATCATGGGCTATCATGGAGAAGAATTTATCTTTTGTGGCATTTAATTCCCTTTGGTTGTATTCGGAATCGCGTATTCTTTCGTTTGCTTCCCTTAATTGTTTATTCTTTTTTTTCAGACTCTGGAAATTCTTTTTCTTTAATTTAAGCCTGTGGTAAGTGAGTATGGTTAATGCCAAAGCCAAAATGGCAAAAATGATCGCGTAGTTTCTCAGATTTTTTTGTTTCTTGATCTCTGTCTTATTGATTTGGCTTTCTTCTTTTAAATGTA
>JBNJFN010000064.1:0-13089 GCA_051746885.1 Bacteroidota bacterium
TCTGCTTACCGGTTATCTGATACTGTATCCCCTGCTGGTAAAAATCCCCTTTCCTTTCAAATTGCGACAGAAATACATCCGGCCTGTTTCCCTGGTTTCAGTACTTGTGGCTTTTGCCCTCACCGTGCTTATACTTTCTAAGCTTTACAATCCTCAAACCAACAGGGTGCTTCAGCTTCAAAAATATGTGTTCGAAAGAAAATGGAAGGAAGCCATTGCGTTTCATGAAAATGCTCCTTCAAAAAATTTGATCGGTCAGTATTTTTACAATATAGCCCTGTCAGAGGCGGATCAGTTGTGCGAGAGACTTTTTTACGGCCGGCAGGATTTCGGTGCAAACGCACTTATTCTGCCCTGGGGCAATGAACACCTGAACAGAGGGGGATATTTCTACTATGCAACAGGCCTGATCAATGAAGCCCATCGCTGGGCTTACGAAGATATGGTGGTTAATGGATACCGGCCCCAGAACCTCAAGCTGCTTGCAAAAACCAATCTCATCAATGGAAATTACCGCATGGCTGAAAAATACATCAACATGCTGAAAAAATCAGTTAATTACCGAACCTGGGCCAAAGAATACGAAGCCCTTCTTTACGAACCTGAACGCGTGCAATCCCATCCCGAACTTGGGGAAAAGATAAAACTCCTCCCGAAGGAAGACTTTTTTATACAGCTCAACACTCCTCAAAATAACATCCCCTTGCTTTTAAACGCCAACCAGACCAACAGAAAAGCATTTGAATATAAAATGGCCTGGTATCTGCTGACCAAAAATGTAGAGGGTGTAGTCCAGGGTATCAAGGGGATGGAAGATCTGGGCTACGAAAGGCCACCGCGGCACGTAGAAGAAGCCGCCCTGGCTTATTCCAACAGTACCGGCAATCTTCCGGATCTTGGAAAATTCTCTATAAGAAAGGATATTAAACTCCGGTTCCAGCAATATATATCCACCTATAAAAAGACGCGGGAAAACCCTTCCCAGGGAAGGCAACAGATGCAGAATCAATTCAGTAATACGTTCTGGTATTATTTCCATTTTAAAGAAACAAATACAGAGTCGAACCAATAAACTTATGAGACATCAACGAGTAGAGGAAATCCCCAAAAAAGCATACCGTGAAATACATCTTCAGCTTGTACCGGAAATCTACGATACCCCAGAAACATTTACGGAAAAAATAGCCCTGCAACTGGATCATTATCAAGCAAAGGTCATCCGGGCCACCTTCTTTGGGGCACTTAAAGAAGAGCACAAGACCACCAGTCAACTTGAAAACCAACTTTCGGGTATTGATTTCCCGGTTAGCTGGATCGAAGGCGACAACTGCGGTGACGCTTTTATCAATGGGGTTTACATTTTGGCTGTCTCCGGGATGGAGGTGGAACGGCTATACCATAACGCTACACCGGTTGGTTCTGCTTTCCAAACAGAAGATGCAGCGTTCTGTTATCTGGGGGGACTGTATTCCGATCCGGATTTACCCGCATCCCAACAGGCTGAAAATATATTGAATACCACAGAATACCTCCTGAACCAAGCGGGATTAAGTTTCGATAATACCATCCGTACGTGGTTTTACCTGGATGATATTCTGGCCTGGTATGGGAATTTCAACCGTGTGAGAACAGCTTTCTTCCAAAAGCACGACATTTTCAACAAAAGGGTGCCTGCCAGTACCGGTATAGAAGGGAGCAATCCTGTAGGTTCAAAGATATGTTGTGAACTGACCGCCATGAAACCCAAAAACGAACGGTTCAGCATTGAAAGGCTGCGTTCACCTTTGCAATGCTCTGCCGAAGATTACGGTAGTTCATTCAGCCGGGCCATTGGGTATTCAGACGGGGAACATTCCTATATAACGGTATCCGGAACGGCCAGTATAGGACCAGGAGGAAACATTCTTCATGTAAATGAATTACGGAAACAAATTGAGTTAACCTTCCAGGTAGTCCATGAAATATTAAAATTCCGAAATTTCACCTTCGGGGATGCCGTTCGGGCTTACGCTTACTGCAAGGATAAACAATACAGCCGGGCCTTTTATGATTACCTCAAAACGGCCGGACTGGATGACAAGATCAGCTTCATATGCAGTGAAAACAAAGTGTGCTGGGAAGATCTGCTGTTCGAGATCGAGCTGGACGTGGCGAAGAGAGTTTGATTGTTTGAATGTTTGACAGGAGTTTGACAAAAGAGTTTGACAAGAGTTTGACGAAGATCCGATAGCTATCGGATTTGACGGGAGTTTGAGTGTGATGCGAATTTTGTAGAGGCACACCGTGGTGTGCCTTAAATGTCTCGAACGTTGATTTGGCAGGGAAATGATATGGTTATCCCTGACTGCCTTCAGGCGGGCGTCAAAAGCCCGACAAGTTTTATTGTCATTGAGGGTCATTGGGCATTTGGTTGTATATCCAGTTATAGCTTCACTATTTGCAAATGACCGGACCTTACTTCCCGTCGCCATGTATTCATTCCGGCCGAAGTGCCATTAGAGTGCAGGAATCTATCCCTTAGCTTTGACGAAAATTCAGAAGACCTTTTTGCATTGCAAAATCTTAAATTACTCCGTTCTTCCTGTTTCCATAATAGAAATGCTCACGGTTTTTCTTCTGTTGATTAAGTATTTTCATCCAAAGCCCCTGCCATCAGATAAGCCGCGCCCAAAACTCCTGCACTGTCACCCAGTTCTGGTTTAACAAATTTTGTTTCCAGTGTATGATTGAACACAAAGTCTCTGGCATGCTCCCAACCTTTGGTATAGAGGTTATCAACATTGCCCACACCTCCTCCCAGCACAATGATTTCAGGATCAACTATGTTAATTACCTGGGAAATGCCTTTGCCAAAAAAATATTCCAGCCGTTCCATAGTCTTCTTAGCATGGGTATCATAAGCCTGCCGACTCCTTTCCACAATTTCCTTCAAGGATCTTTTTGTTCCGGCAAGGGAAGCATAATACCTTTCAAGCGCAGTTCCTGAGATTACTGTTTCAACGCAGCCCTTTTTCCCGCAGTAACAAGGCCCTCCTGACATATCAAGAAAGTTGTGCCCCCATTCACCGGTGATGCCCTGGAGACCCGTTATAACCTGTCCGTTTACCACCAATCCACCACCTACACCAGTACCCATTATGACTCCAAAAACTACTTCCGCATCTGGATTGATCTTCTTAGCAGAGCCGAATTTCGCCTCAGCCAGAGCCAAACAGTTGGCATCATTGGCCAGCTTTACCGGTATATCCAGAAGCTGTTCCATATCATCTTTAAAATATTTTCCGATCAAAACCGTGGTATTGGCATTCTTAAGGGTACGGGTGGAGGGCCCCATGGTACCTGGAATACCTATTCCCACCTCAGGTGGCTGCATTCCGGTGTCCTGCTGTAACTGATCAAGCAATTCCTTAACCTGATGGGTAATATGGATATACCCTTTCTCCTGTTCAGTCGGTATACGCAAACGGGAAATAATACGAGGCGGCTCGGTGTGTTTTACAACAATACCTTCAATTTTGGTACCTCCCAGATCAACTCCCCAGAGAACATCTTTTTGACTCATATATAGAGCATTTACTTTCTCTTTTGTTTGAAGTAATCGATTAACAGATTGCTGCATTCATCCTCCATGACCCCTGAAGATAATTTTGTTTTGGGATGAAGAATATCCATCTGTTTGCTCAGGAAACCCCTTTTCGTATCATCAGCGCCATAAACAATTCGGGAGATCTGAGTCCAGTAAGCCGCCCCTGCACACATGGGACAAGGCTCTATTGTTACGTACAAGGTACAATCATTCAAATATTTGGCTCCAAGCTGATTCTCCGCTGCAGTAAAAGCCTGCATTTCGGCATGGGCAGTAACATCATTGAGGGTCTCCGTAAGATTATGCGCACGGGCCATGATCCTTTCATTACACACAATCACCGCACCCACCGGAACCTCGTCCCTGACCATGGCTTTCTTCGCTTCCTTGATCGCCTCTTTCATGAAGTATTCGTCGTTCAGCATATCTTTATCAATTTTATTCCAAAGATATGAAACGCTTCAATAAATAAAAAAAGCGCAGCTAACTCTGCGCTTTTTTTATTTGCATCAAAAGGAAAATAGGCTTTATTTCTGTACTTTAACAGCAATTTCCATAGTGCTTGTTCCACCTTCACCTTCAATAGTTACTATCTTGACCAAACCTTTCTTTTCAGGATTTTCAGATGTTGAGGCTGTTATAAAAGCAACAACATCTCCTTCTGAAAGATCATTAATTGCAGATTGATCAGCTTCATCGGCAGAAGATGTTATTTCAGAATCATCTGTACCTGGAATTTCATCAAAGTCTTCAGCAGTTAAAGAAGTCGTTGTAAATGTAGTTGCATTCTGAGTATCCCAATCAGTCAATCCGGGATACACATCTTCTTCTGCAGTCCCATCATTTGGTGCGGCTAAAGTTGCACCATTGTTATCCCCATAATAATAAAGATAATCAATTTTTTCTGAGTTGTTTGTGGCATCCTCCCAGGTATATACAGTTCCGTCCACCGAAGCAAATGAACTCCCTTCATCTGAATCATAGGATCCAAGAAGCTTATCTGTATATGAACTAATTACATCTTCCGGTGGTGTAAAATCAATGTCAAAATTCCGGGAAACAGTCTGATTTTCCTCATCAGTAGCTTCTACTTTGATTCTCATATCCTGATCGATCTCCGTAACAGTATAAGAAAAATTATAATTCTGGGGATCATCAAATTCTTCTACCATATCAAGTTGTTCTTCTCCTTGATCTGTCACTTTAAAATACTTGACATATTCCAAATCCCCTTCTGCTGTGACGGTTCCTGTAATAGTATGGGTTGAATCACCTGGTTCGAGTTCAACAGTATCAACATCATTTGTAAAGGTTATCGTTGGAAGGGGTATAGCACCTTCATCTTCTTCACACGAGGTGAATGCTCCTGCTCCCAATAGTCCGATAAGAGCAATTCCTAAAAATAACTTGGTTCTTCTCATAATTACTAAACTTTTAAGGTTTTATAAATTTATTGTTAAACAATTTGAATATAAGTGGTCTATTCAAATAATAAAAACGGTAAACATATTGCTCCCCGTTAAAGTTTAATCGAAACAAGAAAAATGTAGAATAAAAATAAACAAAGCGCCTTAACTTTTGTATAAAAGGGATTGTAAGGTTTTGGCATTTTTTACCGCAAACCCGTGAAAGTCGTTGTTGAAATAACAATACACATCATTGATTTTACCGCCGGAGAGCATCTCGTTGATAGAACCGGCCCATTGCCGAAGCTGTTCATCGGTATATTCCGAAGCATAGACTTCTTTGGGCCCATGGAATCGAAAATATCCGAAATCTGCACTTATCATAACATCCGAAGGCATATTGATGCCGGATACGGTACAAAAAGCCACATTGTAATTCTTTAATAGACTCAGCGTTTCTTCATTCCACCAGGAAGCATGCCGGAATTCAATCACATTATGGAAGGAAGAATTGATCTGATCCAGAAAATTCCTGAGCACCTCCTCGTTGTCAGGAGTCTTTTTGAATGACGGCGGTGCCTGAAACAGAATGCAACCGGCCCGGTCCTCCATTTGGGCCACCATATTGTAAAACCGCTCCAGGTTTTCTTTTACCTCCTGAAACTTCTTACGGTGCGTAATCTGCCGATGGGCCTTAAATGTCATCTTAAAATGCCCGGGTAGCTTGTTTTTCCATCCTTTAAGCATATTCTGAAAAGGATACCGGTAAAACGACATGTTCAGCTCTACAGTATCAAAGTGTTGGCTATAATACGGAAGCCATTGATTCTTCTTTAAATCTTCCGGATAAAATAGCCCTACCCAATGATCGTAGCTCCACCCGCTGGTTCCGATATAGATCATAATGTAGCGTATATTTTGGAAAATCTTCTCAAGTTTATAAATTTATAAAATCAAATGGAAGATTTCAATGATGAATCAGGAGAAAATCATGAATGGCTTAGACATTGATGCCGGAAAAATAACCGCTCGACTGGAAACGAGTTTAAAAGACAGCATGGAAAAAATGAACCGTGATGGAATGGTTCTGGGATTAAGCGGAGGACTCGATTCAGCGGTGGCAGCATACCTTTGCAGAAGAATTTTACCCGGAGATAAAATAACGGCACTGATCATGCCGGAAAAGGAAACCAGCAAAGAGAACATGAAGGATGCAGCAGACCTTGCAAAACAGTTGAATATAAACTACCATATAATCTCCCTGGATGCTTACCTTGAAAGTGCCAGTATAAGATTCCCGATACCCTTTCTGAACTACAGGCTTAAAGCGAAACTTGTCAGGTTTTTCTACCGGAGGATGAAAGAAAAAACAGGAGAAACACCGTATCTCACTCTGCTGAAAGGAGGCAAAGCGCATTCCTTTAAAAAGTATCTCAACAAAGGAACAGCCAATTATCGGTTCAAACACCGTTTAAGACTGACCTTCCTTTACCAGGCTGCCGAAGAAACCAACACCCTTGCAGTTGGAGCTGCCAACAAGACGGAATATATGACGGGATTCTTCGTAAAATTTGGCATAGATCATAATTCGGACATCATGCCCTTGCTCGGACTGTATAAAACCCAGGTACAAAAACTTGCCCAATATCTGGAGGTTCCAGAAAAAATTATCAACAAAGCCCCTACACCGGATATGATACCGGGGATCACGGATGAGATGGCCTTTGAGGTTCCTTACGAAGAACTGGATAAAATCCTCTATGCTATTGAAAACAACATTCCCCTGCAGGGGGAGCTGAAAAAAAAGGAAGCCTATGTAAAAGCTTTAATTAACAACTCAGCCCATATGAGAAAGATGGAGGTGCCGGTGCTTTCCGGAAACGGAGGAGAATGAGCGGCAACCCCAAAGTTTTCTCCATATCATTAACCATTAGAATATTAATAGCAAATGGCCCGTAAAAAACCGGAATGGTATTATCATCAGTCGGCCGTCATTCCTTATACGGAAGAATATGGTAAAACCAGGCTTGTGCTTGTCACAACCAAAAAGAAAAAGAAATGGACGCTGCCCAAAGGGATCGTAGAACCGGATCTTACCCCTGAAGAATCGGCACTGCAGGAAGCTTATGAAGAAGCCGGAATAGAAGGAGAGATCCGGGGCGGTATTTTCGATACCTTTCAGTATAACAAATGGGGAGGTACCTGTTTTGTTGAGGTATTTGTATTGAAAATCACTCAATGGCACGAAAGCTGGCCGGAGGATCATTGCCGTAGCCGGGATGCTTTCTCTCCTGATAAGGCCGTTCAAGTGATAGGCAGAAAAGAAATGCAACCGGTTCTTGAAAAATTTAAGGAAGATTTTGAATAGCTCTCGCAACTAAATCAGACAATTCCACATCTAATTAGTAAAATCTATTTTTGGTGATGAAGCGAATCGGGTTCCGAATAAAAGCGATACTGGTGCTGGTGATATCACTTCTGGCAAGCTGTGAGGGAGACCAAACCAACCTGGTATATGAACTGAACCAACCGGATGATCTGGCGGAAGAAGTATACGAGGTCTACTCCAGGGTGATCAACCACCAATTCAGCAATCAGGAATATATAGTGCTGCAACAGCAGACCGATACAACGATACATGAGGATCATTGCCGTAATTTATATGAAAGCGATACAACTGATCTGGACACCTCCATCATTGGGAATTATATTAAAAAAAACCAGGATTCCTATAATCTGGGCACCAGTTTTGATACGAAGGAACCCCAGGTGAAACTCATCACCCTTGAAGAGCTCAATTCCTATGAAGAATGGGAAAGCTTTCATGAGAATTACCCCAAAGCCAAAGGAGTCCTTTATTTTTCCTTTCCGGGTTTCAACAGTGATGACAACCGTGCGTTGTTTGAATTTACCTTTGAGACCGGCGATAATCAGTCAAAACACTATATGGTGTACCTCAAAAAAACAGGAGGGGAATGGGATATCATGGCCCATGAAAAGATCGAAGAGGAATAAAACCACGCCCGACAATATCAGTAAAGTTGAAGCAAGAAAAACCAACAGCAAAAAATGATTTTAAGGTTCAACTTTTACCTTTTAGATCGGATTATGGAAAAAAGGTTACAACAAACCCAAACGGATTTCTTGATATGCTTCAAAAGTTTGATTGAATACCGGATGAGACGGTTCTTCCCTTTCAGATTTTATTTTCTGAATGCTTATCTCCTTCATGGACAAACACTCCCTAACAATAGAAAATTCAATTTTGATTGTTGCTAAGGCTGCATTATTCTTACCACCACTTTAGCTGCGAACAAATTTCTCTTTCTATGTGTTAAGCCTATGTCTATGTCACCCCGCCTGCCAGCGGGCGGGTATGTGGTTCAACTTGTGAATAATTCGCGCTAAGGCTGCTGTAAGAATAAAATGCCAATAACATTATTATTTAGATCAATTCTAAATAATAATGTTATTCAAAAAACACTGCATCGAATTTGGTAAACTGAATTAATTACTTTTATTTTGGTATTTCAATACTTAATTATATCAATAGGCCAAATAACTGACTAAAAGATTAAAAGACAATAAAGCAAGAATCAATGAAAAGAAAGATTATCCATATAGATGAAGACAAATGCGACGGCTGCGGGCTATGTATCCCCGAATGCCACGAGGGTGCCCTGCAGCTCATTGATGGCAAGGCACGACTGGTAAGCGATCTGATGTGTGACGGCCTCGGAGCCTGCATCGGCCACTGCCCCCAGGGAGCCATCAGCATCGATGAACGGGAGGCAGAGCCTTACGACGAGATTGCGGTTATGAAGGAAATGGTCACCAAAGGCAAGAATACGGTGATCGCCCACTTAAACCATCTCAAGGATCACCATGAATTCGGTTACCTCAAGCAGGGAGCCAGATATTTGAAGGATCACAGAGATGAGCTTAACTTTGATGCCGATGAGGTCATAGCCACCGTCCACCAGGGCAACGGCAGAAAACACCGGCATGCCCATGCAGCAGCACATGCTGAAGATGGAGGTTGCGGCGGAGGTGGTTGTCCGGGTAGCGCAGAGGTCGACCTGGAAGAGCGGGAAGATCTTTCGGAAGAACCCGGGTCAGAAATACCTTCCCACCTTGCCCACTGGCCCGTGCAGATGCATCTGATCAACCCCACATCACAGCAGTTTCGCAATGCCGACCTTCTGCTTTCTGCCGATTGTGTGGCCTATGCCATGGGCGATTTTCACAGAAAACACCTGAAAGGCAGGGCGCTCGCCATTGCCTGTCCGAAGCTGGATTCCAACAAGGAAAGCTATGTAGAAAAGCTGATGGCACTGATCAATGATGCCAAAGTGAATACGATTACCGTTATGAAAATGGAAGTGCCATGCTGTGGCGGACTGTTACAACTGGCCCAAATGGCAGCGGACAACGCTATGCGCAAGGTGCCTGTCAAAAGCATAACAGTAGGAATACAGGGAGATATTAAAAACGAAGAATGGTTATAACAACAAATACAAAAAATTCAAATCAAAAAAAGAGGATCAACTATGGACATGAAAATGTTTTGTTACCAATGTCAGGAAACTTCTAAAGGTACAGGTTGTACCATCAAAGGTGTATGTGGAAAAGATGACCTGGAAGCCAACCTGATGGATTTACTGATCTATGTTACCAAGGGAATTTCCATCTTTTCACAGATGGCCCGTGAGAAAAACATCAATTACGATAAGGACAAAACGGACAAATTTGTCTTTGACGCACTGTTTGCCACTGTTACAAACGTGAATTTCGACAAAGAGGCCCTTAACGAGTATATTAGAGAAAGCCTGGAAGTCCGTAATGAGCTGAGACAAAATCTCAAAAATAACGGAATAGAGATCAACAATGATGAATTGCACGATGCAGCCACCTGGCAGGGGTTCACACCCGATGAGTTTGAAAGAAAAGGAAGGGCCATCGGGGTATTGGATACCGAGAACGAAGACATCCGGTCGCTGCGTGAGCTCATCACCTACGGGGTGAAGGGAATAGCTGCCTATGCCGAGCATGCATGGAACCTGGATCAAAAAAACGATGACATCTACAATTTTATGCAGGATGCGCTGGTAGCCACAACAGATAACAGCCTGAGCGTTGACGATCTGGTCGGCTGGGTTATGGATACCGGAAAACACGGCGTTGATGTAATGGCGCTTCTGGATAAAGCCAATACCAGTGCTTATGGTAATCCGGAAATGACCAAGGTCAATCTCGGTGTTGGAAACCGGCCGGGAATACTGATCAGCGGCCATGATATGAAAGACATGGAAGAGCTGTTGGAACAGACAAAAGACACGGGAGTGGATGTATATACCCACAGCGAAATGCTGCCGGCCAACTATTATCCTGCCTTCAAAAAATATGATCATTTTATAGGTAATTATGGCAATTCTTGGTGGAAGCAGAAGGAAGAATTTGAAACCTTCAATGGTCCCATTCTCTTCACCACCAACTGCATCGTGCCGCCGAAAAAGAATGCCACTTACAAAGACCGGATATACACAACAGGAGCTGCCGGGCTGGAAGGATGCACCCACATTCCGGCAAGAGAGAATGGCAAATCCAAGGATTTCTCTCAAATTATAGAGCACGCCAAAAAATGCGATCCACCGCAGGAGATCGAAACAGGAGAGATTGTAGGCGGTTTTGCACACCATCAGGTGGAACAGCTCGCCGATAAAGTAGTGGATGCAGTCAAGTCAGGCGCCATCAAGAAATTCTTTGTTATGGCCGGATGCGACGGCAGGCTCAAGAGCCGGGAATACTATACCCGTTTCGCTGAAGAGCTGCCGCAAGATACCGTTATACTTACAGCCGGATGTGCCAAATACCGGTATAACAAACTCAACCTTGGCGCAATTGATGGCATTCCGAGAATGCTGGATGCCGGACAGTGCAACGACTCTTACTCGCTTGCAGTGATTGCACTGAAGCTGAAAGAGATCTTTGAGCTGAACGACATCAACGAACTGCCGATTGAATACAATATAGCCTGGTATGAACAGAAGGCTGTGATCGTATTGCTGGCCCTGCTTTCCCTTGGGGTAAAAAACATCAAGCTGGGTCCGAGCTTGCCGGCATTCCTTTCAGCCAATGTAGCCAATGTGCTGATCGACAAGTTCGGTATCAACGGCATCAATACTGTGGAAGAGGATATGAAGGCGATGCTGGCCTAATTATTTTCTGAAGAGTGACTGTTTGAACGTTTGACGGGAGTTCGACGAAGAGTTTGATCGTTTGACAAAGAGTTTGATTGTTTGACGGGAGTTTGACGGGAGTTTGACAAAGAGTTCGACAAGAGTTTGATTGTTGATCAAAAGGCGCAACGCGCCAAAATAAGTAGATCCATTAAATGCCATTTATATTTTTAACTTCTACGAATGGACACTTTCTTCTCTTTTATATTCATATTTTTTATTGTAATTGAAATAAAAAGTTGTCTAAAACCTCTAAACTCCTGAATTGCCTGCAAACTGATAACTTCAAACTCTTCGTCAAACAATCAAACTCCTGTCAAACGTTCAAACTCCAGTTAAACAATTAATATAATCAATTTATGAAGACTGGGGACTTAACCATGAGCAGGAGTCCCATAGCGACGGCACAATGATTTTGAACCATATAACTGTCCCAGGCGGGAGAGCAAACAGGAAATATTAAATGTTGGTTAAAGGCCTGCTGTCCTCTATCTACCACTTACCCTGAAAGGGTAAAAGATAGCAGCCCCGGGCAGCGCCCGGGGTATAGAAGCAGTACACGTTAAAGCGCTCCAACTGTCAGCTTCGAACAAGGTGCTTTCTTGTAATGGAGCGCAATAGATGAAACCCGAAAAAATTTAAGCGTTGACAGGTTGAAAAAATTATAAATTGCTTTCATTTTCTGCCAACTGCAGCTTTTGGTTTGCCAACTGCCTATTGCTCCCGCAGGATGCGGGACCAACTTTTTTAAATAATGCACTTATTCAATAAAAACTAATTTATGAAGATCACTAAATTAACAGACGCAGAAAGCAGAAAAAACCCCCATGGCGTTGATGCAAGGAAACTTTACGATTCGGAGCATGCCATGGCCACACATATTACCCTTAAGCCGGGTGAACAACTAAAAAGACACATCACCCCGGTAGATGTATTCTTCTATGTGCTGGAAGGAAAAGGAATCATTGAAATTGGTGATGAAACGCAGGAGGTGGAAGCCGATACGCTGATCGACAGTCCTGCCAAAATACCCCACTGCTGGTACAACAAGAGCGATTCCGATCTGAGGGTGCTGGTGGTAAAAGTGCCAAAGCCCACCGAAAATACGAAGGTGCTGTAATATTATATGAAGAGAAAATTCGGATTAGAAATAAAAAAATTGATCCGTGCAACACCTCGTATAATGAACAAACCGGAACATTCATCTATCCCGGCACAAAAATTTTTTGGCAATGGGGTTGGATTTAATGAATAAACTTTTTATCTTTTCGGGGATTTTTCTAAATAGATGCATATGAAGTTATTTAACCCCAAAAACGGAGGTCGCAAAAAAGAAAAAACATTACATGCATTACTCCATGCCAATGGGTTGATTCGCTATAATCGGCCCCGGCAAAATGAAGCATTCCCGGCTTCATTGATGTTCAGCGTATCGTCACGTGCTAAGCGTGGCGTATTTTTTTCTCCGGTGCCCGGGACACCGGTACCAGAAGCTTTAAAAAGCTTCTGTGCCTATATGCGTTATAACCCAATCGTTCTTAACGATTGAATCATCTCAAAAACTTTATACATGGGAGCATATAATTGCACGGACATTGAGATGCTAATTGCCTCCGGGATGGCTATTAAACATTTCAGGGATAACCTGGATGAGCTGGATGAGCAACGTGATGACTGGAACGTGGAACTTGCGGACAAGATCGATGATCGCATTAACCATGCCTGGGAAACCCATATGCGGACTGACTATCGTGCAGACCTTCGCAAGTCTACAGACAGGGTAATGGAGTTAAGCGAGGCGGCCCGGAAGAGTCTCCACTTCTTCAAAGTACAGGTTGAAAACGATTTTGAAAAGGAT
>JBNJFN010000065.1:0-5957 GCA_051746885.1 Bacteroidota bacterium
GGCCAACTGCTGGCTGGTATGTTCCGAATGTCTCAGGTAAGCGATGCTGTTACAATGGCTTATATGCATTTTTGTAAGCTGAAATGAATCCCTGAAAGTAGGATGGGATTTCAGAATGTTGTTTAGGCGTTTGAGAAAATCTATCTGATTATCCTTATTTCCCCAGTTTAAAGAAGTGAGCCGGTGGACATCAATCTTTTCATCTGCAAACCATTCCACTCCACAAGTAATGGCGAATGTACCAGTATCAGACAAAAGTGCTGTAAGGCCATTTCTGAGCCTTGAAAAAGCTTTTGATACAGAAGCAAGACGGTTGTTGTCGTGTGTTTCTGAAAAGTTAACCATTGGACCTTTGGCAGGGGAAATTCGCATGAATTCCTCTATATACCAATCCATCTGATCCTGATCATAATTCTGGAACATCTCTGAATAGGCCCAGTTCAGGTTGCAATGCGTAAGCAATTTTTCAGTAGTGGAAACCTTACCCCCTAATCCTTCCAAAAGGAAAATGGTTGATGGAAATTCGTTTCGAACTTTTGCTGTAATATACTCCCATGCCTGCGAAGGAACCATATATCCGGCATCACATCTAAAGCCATCTACTCCTTTCCGGCACCAAAACAAAAAAACGTTCGCCATATATTCCCACAAATCTTTCCTGGAATAATCCAGTTCGGAAAGATCGCTCCAGGTAACACCCCATGCTCCGGGAGACACAAATCTACCTTCCTCATCCTTCAAAAAAAACTCCGGGTGGTTAACCTGAAGCTGGGAAGCCCAGCCGGTATGGTTAACCGGGATATCCATGAAAAGCCGGGCATGTTTGGCATGAACCTTATCAACAAGTTCAGATAACTGCTCCATTGGGGTGGTTTCTTTGTCGAATTCAGCCAAGGCAGGATCTACATTCATAAAATCTAAAGCAGCGTAGGGACTGCCAAAGAGCCCCATACGGGCATAGGTTGTCGGTACGGGATGAACAGGTAGAAGCATGATAATATCAAATCCCAGATCATCTACTATAAAATCAATTTCATTTTTCAGATCTCTGAATTTACCTGATTCCGGTATAACTGAAACTTTATTATTCTCAATGGATTCTATAATTTTCAAATTCTCATTGATGGAAGAGATGACATCTTCTCCCACAAACAACCGTACAAACGCACAATAAATGGAATTGCTGATCACCGAACCAGCGGTTTCAACCTTAATGTACAGATTATTTCCTTCCGGCCAAAGGGGTTCTGTATGGTTTTCAGGAATAAAAAATGCTTTGGCCTCAAAAAAGCCGACTGCCACAAGGGGCAATTCGATATAATAGCTATTTTCTCCTTTAGGTAACATTGGGAAATCACCCCATTCCTGAAAGCGTCTGGGAACCTCATGTTCTGCCCGGGCGATAAGTTCTTCTCGCTTAAGGTGAGGATTATAAAGATTTGTTCGGAGATATGCTTTCCCTGGTAAATCTCCCGGAACCGCCAAAGTAATATTCAGAAAGTCCCCCTCCCGGAAAATCAGATTCATCCCGCAAGGAGGCCATTGGTGAAGAGATTCATACATGAAATTTATTTCTTTACTCCATATTTCTCCAGAAAAAACAAAATATTTTTCTCTGGCAAGGAATTTAAAATTTGATTTTTTTGAAATATTTTATTATCTTACCGGGGCATAAAATGGCTCTTTTGTAGCATGTATTCCAAAGGATTCCCGCATTTTTGCGAATGCGGGAATCTTCTTTCAATCAAAGACAATGATACGCTAAGCTGACATTTCCCATGGCTGCTTTTCATTCAATTTACGATACAATTCATCCATTAAAGAAGGGCCCTTATGCACTTTTGCACTTGGACCCTCCTTAGCGTGGTACTCAGTGAGATTATAGCATCTGTAGAAATGCCAAAAACCGCAGTAACAGATAGCGGTTAGCAATACCAATTATTTCAATTGATCTTTAAGCATGGCAAGATACTTTTCTTTAGTGTTTTTATCGGTTCCCATTACCCCGAAAAGATACTTTCCGCTTTTATAAAGTGAGACGGAACCATTGTAGGGATCTTCAATGCTGTATTGATTTTTATTTCGCTCATCTTCAGGAAATTCAACAAAATCAAGATATTTACCGAGTATTTCTTCAGTTTCCTGCTTACTTCCCGGGCTAATAATAAATACCTGAAAAGATTCTTCTTCCTGCTCGTAATTTGCAACAAAAGCGGACTCCAGGTAATCAAAACCAAGGAAATTATTGGCTATGTATTTTTCCGAATTCTCGACTTTACCCTCTTCCGGAAACAAATTCAATTCCCCGGGCAATTGATCTTCTTTACTAGCCTTTTTATCAATTTGTTGAGCCAGGCTACTCATAGCATCATCCAAATCCTTATCATTGGTAGAAATCTGCACATAATAAGGGCCTGTGATAAAGTTATAAGATTCACCGCTTTTGAAACCCTGGGCTCCGGTTTTGACAAATTCGTAATCATTACTTCTTTCCTGAGAGTAAATTCCGAATGTGTTGACAGGAGTGCTGTGTTCAAAGATTTTCACATTAATTCTCCCATCCTGGTTGTTTGAATATTCGGCTGTATAAAGCTTTTGGAAATCATAACTCAGATAAGAATCGGCAGCACCGTTTATAATATCCCAAAGGTTATCGGGGGTATAAACTTTATCTCCCACACTTAACTCCCAGCCGTCCATCTCCGGAAACATATCCTCGGCTTTATCTGATGATAAACCAACCGAAGGGATAAGGAATACAATTACTCCTATTAAAATCAATCCCTTTATTATAGCTGTGCTTTTCATAATTGTTCCTTTATTTAAAAATTATACAAGAAATTCATCGGGTACCTGGGCTACTCTGGTAATATCGGCTATTTTTTGGGGTACCTTAAATCCTTTCTTACACTTCACCGTACAATCATCTGTACAATCCTTACAAGGATTATCCTGAATGCCATGGGCAACCAGCTCATCCTTGGCTTTCTTCACTTCCCTGTAACCATGAGCATACATATAAGCCCGCATCATATCCGGAATAGGGAGGTTCTTGCGGCACGTTTTGGTACACTCCTGACATCCGTTACAATACAAACCTTCTTCAAAAGAGGCGGCATAAAGAAAGTCTTCCTCTTCTTGATTCAGATCCAGATCATTCATGACTGCTACATTTTCCTCAAGCTCATCATAGGTGATAATACCGGGAATAGCAGTATGAACGTGAGGATTTTTCAATGCCCATTTCAAGGCAGCCTGATTGGGCATTTTTGTTTCCGAATCTTTTTCAAGATCTCCGCCCGCCTGAGTTTTCATGGCTACTATACCGATACCTGCCTTAGAGGCTTCTTCAATAAGCCTGGTCATTTCGTCTTTATGATCCTGCCTGAAATTATAGGATGTAAGAATAACATCATGTATGCCAGCTTCGATAACAGCCTCAATCACATCAGGTTCATTGCTGTGTGTTGAAACCCCTATATATCTGGTCTTCCCCTGGCTCTTTGCCGTTTTTAAAGCATCCTGAACCTCTTCGGACATTACGTCATCGCGTGAAGATACTGCATGCGAATACAGAATATCCACATGATCCATTTGCAATCTTTCCAAACTGGTATCCAGGCTTTCAAGAAATTCTTTCTTTTCCCTCGACCCCACCTTCGTAGCTATGGTAAAGGAATCGCGTGAATAATCCTTTAAAACCTCTCCAAGCATCTTTTCGTTGTTGCCGTCCTGATAACCATGGGCCGTGTCAAAATGTTCAATATCTGTATTATCCATTGCAGCTTTTATAAGATTCGGATTATCTGCCCGCATTACTCCGAAACTAACAACAGGCACTTCAATGTCCGTATTACCCAGTTTTCTTTTAACAACCTTACCATTCTTTCCTTCTGCATGAATAGATTTAATAGATTCCGAACCCGTCATTTTATTGGTAAATAAGGCCCCTGCTGTTCCAAGCAGTGAAGTCTTCAGGAATGTTCTTCTGTTGAAATCATTGTTACTCATAATCTTTTATTATTTAAGGTTTAACATTGGCCAGATCTCGTGTATACCGTTAGTATTCCCCTGATAACATTTATCCGTTACCATTTGTTTAAAAATTTACTCATTTTCGGTGAATCGCTGGGATACCAGACCTAACCCTAAATATTTTAAAGCAGCAAGTTATAAAGTTTTATCCAGATATCAAATATTTTAACAAAATTTAAGATTTAATTATCTGAATTAATACAAATATAAATATAAAAATACTTTTTTCGGAACAATATTGTACTTCTTGCTCTTTGCAACTTCTAACCGGCTCTTCTCATGGCACTCCGAACCATAATGAACTCATTAATATTATCCATGTCGATCAGGCCTTTCACTTTTTCATTTTCAATGACCGGAGCCATGGTAATTTGTTGATTTTTCATTTTTTCGTAAGCTTTTTCCAGAGAAGTGCCGGATTGAAAAACCGTGACATCTGTATTCATAACCTTTTCCACTTTCGCATCTTCCCCATAGCTCATAAGTCCCTGAATGATATCATTGCGTGCAAGCACCCCCACGACCCGGTCTTCATATGTAACAATAAAACGTTGCTCAGGGCCATCGAGGAGAATCTCAACAGCTCTTTTCAAAGTATCATGCGGATGCAAGGGCGTATATTCATGCATTAGAACCTGTTCAACTGTATAGCCCGAGAGAATAGAAGTATACCTGACCAGTTCATATTCCCGCTGAGCCCCTATATAAATAAATATAGCGATGAATATAAGAAAAGGATTGGTATACAGACCCCAAATGGCTATGAAGAAGGCAAATACCTTTCCAATATTCATCGCCACCAATGTTGCCTGGTCACGGGGCAGTTTCATCGCCAGAAGGGACCTGAAAACCCTGCCTCCATCCATTGGGAAGGCAGGGATGAGGTTAAATACAGCAAGCATCAGGTTGGCAAACATCAAAATAACGAGAAAATTGGATTTATTGATAACCTGAAAGTTGGCAGGATCCAAATCCAGACGCCCTGTTATTGATAATAAAATCCATAAAAGTAAGGCGATAACCAGATTCAAAAGTGGGCCTGCCACTGAAACAGTCAGCTCTTGTGTGGGATCCTCGGGCATTTTTTCCAGATCAGCAACTCCGCCGATAGGTAAAAGCGTGATGCTGCGGGTTGGAATACCATAACGCCGGGCAGTTAAAGAATGCGACAATTCATGAAGCACAACACAAAAAAATATAGAAAAAACAAATAGAACGGAATAAAGAATGGCGCTAAGCCCAAGCCCCTGCTGGAGATCAATAAAAACAATCCATGCAATGATCAACAGAAAAGTCCAGTGAACAGAGATTCTTATTCCAAAAGGTCTGCCTAAAGTAAGTGAATATTTCATCCGAATGGTTGTTTATAGAATAAAAAAGCAATTTAAAAAAGAAAAGATTAATAAAAAAACGAATGAATTGAGGATTTCATTTCGCATTAAAATCATATCCATAAGTAAGTAATTGAGTTGACCAATTCAAACAATTTTTTATAACTTTTGCCGGGAATTTAACTATGAAATTCTTATGAATGACATTACCATAACGATAAAAGAGGAGGAAGTGCCAGCTATTGGACTGGGTACCTGGCTACTCAGAGGCAATTCCTGTATCGATACGGTTAAAAAGGCCGTATCATTAGGTTACCGTTTGATCGATACCGCACAAAATTATGATAACGAAAGGGAAGTAGGCGAAGGCATTCAACGGGCAGAAGCAGTACGTAAAAACATTTTTTTGATAACCAAACTGAATCCGGCCAACTTTGCCTATAACGACACCCTCCGCACGACTAAGGAAAGTTGTCATAAACTTTCTGTCAATTATATCGATCTGGTATTACTGCACTGGCCTAACATGGAAATTCCTTTGCAGGAAACCCTGCAAGGTTTGGCTCAACTGCAAAAAGAAGGAATTGTTAA
>JBNJFN010000065.1:6057-12849 GCA_051746885.1 Bacteroidota bacterium
CTGCCTTTGGAAATAGCGTGAAAAATAAATTACAATCTCCAAATAACAAAGTTACTTGAAGTTTGGTGTTTGGAGTTTGTTATTCCCAAAACCAGGAAGGTGCCATTATTCAATATACGGTTCCAGCGTTTCCCTCAAAATTTTGACCAATACGGGATCATTCCGGTCATAATTATCAGGAATGCCGAGTACAATTATTTTTCCAGGCTCCACTGAAAAAATTGATTCAATTTCATATTTCATATAACCTTCCATAACAAAGATCAAATCAGCCTTTTTTAAAACATCAGTGTTCAAAGGCCTTGCTGCCCATCCGGAGATCCCGGCAGACATCACATGAACATCCAGGCCTTTCCTTTGCACAAGCTCCTGAAATACGGTTGCAGCAGTAGGACTCCTGTTCATATTGGCGAGACAGACAAAAAGATATGTTTTCCCGGATTGCTCCATCATCTTAAATTAACCTCTTCAAATCCCCTTTTATTGTAAGTACCATATTCTTAATTTTCCATTTTTTTACGTCGTACTTCCTTTTTCTCTCAGCAACCTTTTCCGCTCCATTTAGGTCATAAACAAATGTTGTTAAAATTTGTTTTTTAAAAAAGAGGATATTATGAATTTCCCCCGGCTCAAAACAGAACCCTTACCTGCCATTCTCATAATTAGAATTATGGTAGGTGCTGTTTTTCTTTCTGAAGGACTGCAGAAATTCATCTACCCGGCTGTTCGGGGAGCAGGAAGATTCGAACAGATTGGTTTTCCCACTCCCGAATTTCTGGCAGGTTTTGTAGGTGTCTTTGAAGTGATTTGCGGAGTGCTTATTCTCGCAGGACTGCTAACAAGATATGCTACCATTCCTCTGATCCTAACCATGCTAACTGCAATTGTAATTACCAAAATACCCATCGCATTCGGAGAAAGTTTTGAACCATTCAACCTCAGGGAGCTGAATCAATACGGTTTCTGGGCTATGGCTCATGCAATAAGAACCGATTTTGCCATGCTCTTAGGAAGCATTTTCCTTCTTATAAAGGGTGGCGGAAAATGGTCCATGGATCGACTGTTGATGCGAAAACACATGCAATAATACCGGGCATTTTTTCAATGAAAATAGAAATTTTCAGAAAGCTGAGACGAAACCCAGGCTAAATCGGCCAAACTCACTCTCAGTATAACCGGTAGCCACATAGGTATATTCTCCCACAAATCGTATATTCCTCCTTATCAGGTATCCGGCATGAAAGGTCATCGACTCATAGTTGGCCGGATCGAAATCTGAGTCTACCCTGTTGTACATTCCCAGCAGATACCAGTCGCTATCATCTCCCATCGGGCTGTATATTAACTCGGCCAGCGTGCCTTTGGTTGTAATATCTTCCATTGTATTGATGGTATTTCCGGTTGGAAATACTTCGGAATCATTGCGAATGGTATATTGAAAATTAAACTCTACCCGGTCATCAACATTGACGGTAAAATCGGGGCCGAAGATTTCCACCTGATTGGTTATGGCATCATTGAAGTCATTTTCCAGACGTTCTTTGCCAAGATAAGCAAATCCGCCCACACGTAAATATTCGCCAATATTCTGGGATATTCTTCCCAGGAAATTTTTATAACGGTCCTGGTCAAAAATATGGAAAGCACGGGCTTCCTCAAGACCGTTACCGTTGACCACTTCAAAAACCAGATCGGTACCGGTATCAAAGCCATATTCTAACATAATGCCCTTATCATACTTCAAGCCAATTCTCGAATTACCGATCTGGGAAGTGTAAAGCTGGTAATCCTCAAGTTGCAGGCGCAACTCCCTGGTAAACAAAGGATCGGATACCTGAAACTGACCCAGTTTGACATCCAGTTCCGTATCAAAAAGATTATTATACATCAGGTAGGCATCCTCCAGACCTACAACTTCACCCCGTTCACTCATGTAAAAATAGAAATAATAGGACAGATTGTCGGAAATCGCTCCTCCTGAAAGCAATTTCATCAGGTAGGGAGAACCAAAATCACTTTTCTTATCATTCCCGTTGTTGTATGTAACAAAACCATCCAAACGAACAGCAAGGGGAAAACTACGCAAAAGAGATAAATCCTCATCGCCGGCATCCACATAATATCCCGGCGCATCGTATTCTTCCAGTCTGAAACCGTCACCGGCGAAATCCTCTCCATAGTCCTTCAAGCTGGGAGAAGCAGGTGAATGACAGGTTTTGCAACTTAGGCGATATTTTCGGGCAAAAGCGGGAATGGCTTGACAATAATCTGTAAGAACAATTGATCCGAAAAATGTAAACAAAACAATTACGAGTATTTTTTTCATAGTCATTGGTTTTTAGGGTATAACAGTAATTTCAGTAGAATGTCGGTTTATTTCGTGAATGGCATACTCTTCTTCAGGTACATCAAGCAATTCGCCAACAGGTTTAACCAGTAGCCGGTAGTTCAATACAGCAGTTACAGTCAGTTCACCGGGTTCCACATCATAGGGAATCTCAAATGTATAGGTTTCTAATTTGGTTTCCCGTGGGCCGATCCGGTAATCCACACCCAATGAATCGGTATTCCACTGCATAATCGTCATTCTACCCTCGGGATCGAAGTAAGGCATTCGGAATATTCTGTCGCCTTTGGGCACATCTTCCCGCTGTACTCCGTCAAAGTCTTCCTTACCAAGCGGCAGACCCATATCCTGATAAGCTTTGGCATCGCTGGCAATAGTATATTCTTCTCCTTCGAAACCTTTTTCATCTACGGGGAGATGGTAAACATTCCCCTCTGAATCTTCAGCCTCTACATGAAGCCATACAATCCTGTCTTCTACCGATCCTGTTGGAAAGTCATGCCCGGTTTTTTGGTTGAAAAGGGCTACGGTGAATTTTACAGGATCTCCCATTAAAGCTTCTCTGGTATCGGGTTGTACACGCAATTCGATCACCCCGTTCAATTTCCCCGGATCGTGAGCACCATGGAACAGATGCAATTTGGCATCTTCATAGGTAGCGCCCATCTTAGCAGTTTTTGTTTTGGCTTCAGTCATATGAC
This sequence comes from Bacteroidota bacterium, assembly GCA_051746885.1. Lineage (GTDB taxonomy): Bacteria > Bacteroidota > Bacteroidia > Bacteroidales > UBA12077 > JAGXLC01. The sequence continues at coordinate 9,106 of JBNJFN010000065.1, forward strand.
AATCCTGGCATTGAACTCCCTCGTCGGAATAGGGACCTTCCTCCCACTCAAGCTGAGTGGATTTCACCCAAGCTCCATAGGGACTCTTTTCATTATGACAAATGCCACAAAATTTGGCCTGACTGTGTAACTCGGTGGTTTCGATCTGATGCTCCGGCGAGCTTTGTTCTCCTTTCCGGGAACTGTACTTAGTAAAGCCGGGTTCTACAATATAGTTGTGATTGTAGGCAGTATCTCCACGAATACCCTTTATCAAGTGACAAACTTCACATGAAACCGCCTCATTGGCCCTTGACCCTTCCTCCGGCTTTGGCGGGGGAACATCTCCTGCCATATAAGCCATGGGCGTATGGCATCCATTGCATCCTTCATGGACGCCTTCCATCTCAGGGTCCTTTTCCGAATGGGGTACGGCAAGCTTAAAATACTCAATCTCATCCCATTCATGTGTATAGGCTTTCGACATCATGGATTGAGTCCACTGCTGGTAAAAAGCATCATGACAGGAACCACAATAGTTGGGTTTACTGAAATCTTCATACTCATAATCGCCTAACTTTCCTCCTTCTCCAATGGGTAATACAAACCCAAAAATAGATATGATGGAAAATGAAATAAAAACGAAAAAAAGCAGCTTCCTATTCATCTTTGATATATTTTTAAAATATATTAGTCCAATATAGGAATAATTTAGTTATGATGCAAACATAAAAACCTGTCAATTCTATTCATAAATATAATTTAAATTGATTATAAATAAAATATAAGGACATATATTCTATAAATTCTTGATAACTATTTACTCTGTCTGGTCTTTGGGGTAATTGACAAACTCTCATTCATTTAACAGAACATGAAATGTCAAAAAAATTGTAAATATTCATGTATTTTTATTAAAATTGTAAATATTACACTAAAAATAAATCTGCTTCCATGCTTTAAAAAATTATAAATCTATGTCTGCTAATCACAAAATCTACCAAAAGCTTTTCTTGCTGTTTGCGTTGCTTTTAACCATTCAGTCCCACGCACAGGTAAAAGAGGAAAAAAACAGTATACTACTTCATAACAATGTCATAAAAAAAGAAATCTCTATCAACAAAACCAATCCTTCTCCGATTCATATCACTTCAATATTCAACACAGAACAAAACCGGGAATTAATATACAAGTCACAGGAAACCTCCTGGTTTGAATTCGTTATTGATGATCAATTGGTGAAAAGCTCAGATCCGCTGTGGCAATTCCAAAACGTTAAAAAAAGACAACTTAGAAATGGAGGAACAGAATATCAATTGATGTTTAAAGGTGAGAAAGAACCGGTAGCGGGACTTGCAGTTCATATTTACCAGCAGTTTTTCCCGAATTCAACGCTCATACGGGAAAAATTAAAACTAAAAACAAACAATGAGGCATTTGAGCTCAATAAGCTTGACGGAAATCTCCATTTTATCTTTCCCAAATACAATTTTGCAAAGAAAAACAATCAGATCAACAGCACAGAAATCAATATTGCCCGGTGGAATGATGAAGTACTGGATAAAATCAATTGTTCGGCCGAAGACCGGCGTCATGGTGATAACAACCTTTCGCAGGCACACATGTATCACCCTGAAGTCACTGAAAAGAGTCTTATAATGGGAAGTTCTGCTTCTCTCAAAGGACCTTTCGGACTCCTTTCCAATGATGAATTTACCGTGATGACCGCTTACGAGCATGCTTCCCAGGATAATCTTATAGAGGGAGATATGATTACAAGGATCAGGGAAAAAATGCTTGGTTCTTCTGAGCTTAAAGAAAATGAAAAGGAACTTCAGGCACTGATCAATGAAAAGGCCCGGTTCCTGAGTGTATTTCAGAAGTCCGGACGAAACAGCATGCAACAGGGAGTTAACATTGAAAGAGGTGGATATATAGACGGTGAAAAGATTGCCCCGGACAAGCCTTATGCATCCGTATGGACGGCCACCGGCCACTTTTTCAATGAACAGGATAATCAACCTAAGACCCTGCTGCATAATTATATGTTGAAGTGGATCACCGAATGGCCACACACCCGGGAGCAGGAATTTTATTACAATACCTGGGGGATGCAACGCAACGTTCCGGGTGATCAAACACGTAGTGTTCTTACCTATGATCGCATCTTTCAAGAAATACGAAATGCAGCGGAACTTGGGGCAGAAATATTTGTACTTGACGATGGATGGGAAAAAGAACACGGTATTTGGAAACCCCATCCCGAAAGGCTGAATAAAGGATTGAAACCAATCTATGACACCCTTCAAAAATACAACATGAAAATGGGCGCGTGGATAAATCCAATAGGCATTGCTAAAAATACTGAGCGCTATAAAGAACATCCCGAATGGATAATACGGCATCAGGACGGTACACCCGTATCTTCCCAATGGGGACACCCTGTTTTTGATTTTGTGAGTGGATACTCTGACCTGTTCATAGAAGACTGCAAAAGGCTGATCGATCAGGGTGTGCGCTTTTTCAAGTGGGATGCCGTCAACACCTTCTATCCGAATAAACCTGGACTGCACCATGGAGATAAAGATGCCGGCAAAGAGGAAATCATAGCCCGCTATGGGTATTTATTGCCGGTTTATATCAAAAAGGCAATGGTGGAACTGATGGAATACAATCCCAATGTAACCATTGAAATTGATCTGACTGAAAATCGAAGGAGTTTGCCTGGTTTGGCTATGATGAGTGCCGGAAAACTGTTCTGGATGAACAACGGTGCCTCCAGTTATAATGATTACACTCATTTCAGGACCAAATCGATGCGGACCATACCGAATGAATTCAATGGCATCATACCTTTGCAGTTGTTTACCTATGCCAATTATCCCCATAATCAACACCCGTATTTTGCACAGCGTTACAATGTCAACTCATCAATCGTCGCCGGTTATGGTTTTTGGGGCAACCTTGAGAAAATGAACACGGACCAGCGGCAGCCTGTGGGAAAAACCGTGGATAAAGCCAAAAGAATAATGGATGACCTCCGGTATACTCAAACTCAGCATAATGGTAAAGTTGGTGATTCCCCGGAAATCTATACAACTGTCAATCAGGAAAAGGCATCCGGAAAAGTAGTAGCCTTCAGCGGCAGCGCCTTAAACTACAAACACCAGGTAAAAGTTAATCCCGGCAGCTTGCTCGGGGTAATCAACAATGCTTACCACCTCAAGGAGAATCGCATAGAGATACCATTTCAGTTTCCGGCTTCTCTGATCAGCCGCGAGGCATTCATATTGCCCAACGAAGGAACCGGTATTTCCGTCATTAGCAGTTCCTGCTGGTTGGATAATATGAAGCTTGAAAATAACACATTGCGAATTGTTACAGGAGGAGCTGGTACAATCAGGGTCAAATGGCCAGAAAACATTTCAAAACCGGAAGTGGAGGGTGAAAATATTACTTATGATATCAATGAAAGAGATAATCATTATGTCATACAAATAGATGTGGAAAAATCAAAAGTATCCATGACGATTCACTAATACAATGCTTTTCATACATTAACTTTCTAAAATAAACATATAAGATGAAAATTTCAGCTTTACAATTTTTGATCTCTGCTTCACCCCCCATGCCAATAATGAAAAAGAACCCAATGGAATGGAGGTACCCTCTTATGGTAAATTCGCCGATAAAGACTGGCCAAATACAGAAAAAGGTTTTGCCCAAATGGTCGTTAATCTGGACCACTCTATGGAAAAAATACTG
>JBNJFN010000066.1:0-10984 GCA_051746885.1 Bacteroidota bacterium
GTCTTCTCAATTGCCTGATGAATGATAAATCTATGTGAAATCCTATCTTTCCTATGTGCCCCCCGCCTGCTACGGGGCAGGTATGTGGTTTAAAAAAAAATAAAGTTAACTACTTAACTCTGATCATGGTACTTGTCATCAGGTCAAGATAAATTTGTTTGCAGCTAAAGCTGCGGTAAGAATAATCCAGGTTAGAATTCATCTGCCAGATAGATATTGGTAACAATAAGGTTTTGTTTTTTGATTAAACATTTTTATTGTGAACTTGTTTGAATTTTTTTGTTTATAGGTAAACAATTCAATGAAGAATAGAATCTGATATATACGGATGTTAAGAATGGAAGCTTCGTTAAAGCCCTGGTTGGGCTTTAATATCATTATGTAAATTAAAATAACAATTATATGAGCATGTTCCGACTGATCTTTTTTATATTGCTTGTCACACTTTTCAGTTGCGGAGATAAAGCGGGTAAAGACGCTTATGAGAGTTACTCCAGGGAAGAATTGCAGTTCATAGCCAAGTTTGAGCATCATCTGTTGAATCAAATTGCACGGAAAACCATCTCGGTTCAGCGTAGATCCGTGAATTCTGCCGATGAGATAAAGTCACCGGAGGAAAAACATGTGAAGCCGGTGGTGTATAATCAGCTTCTTTCAACCCAATACATGAAAAAGGATAATAAAAAACAAATATTTATTGCCCAGATGCTTCCTCAGATATTAATCACCAAGTTTTACCTGGACCAGCAGAAGAAAGTACTGGAAATTTTAATGTCTGAGGATAGCGTGATAGAGGGAGTTGATTCAGAGACCAAACAAGCATTTATTAAGCAACAGCAAAAAAAATACGGTGCTGAGAATACCGGTGAGTTAATGGATAGATTGACCACCCATCCTACCAGCATCATTTTGGCCCAGGCTGCTGTTGAGTCAAATTGGGGGAGTGCACGGAGTTATTCGGAAGCCAACAATCCATTCCAGATCGTATCTGTTGATTCTTTGGAAACCCGTATAAAAACATTCGCCGAAGATGGGAGTGTCATTTATTTTAAAGAATATGAGAACCTACCGGCTTCTGTGGTGGATTATTTTCGGAATTTAAACCGTACGGACCGGTTGGCACCTTTTCGCGAAAACCGGCAAACAACCGACGATCCCTTAGAATTGGTGCAATATCTTGATGCTTATGCTCCCGAATATGGTGAAAAATACAGTCAGACACTGGCCAATGTCATACGGAGGAATAATCTAAGCCGCTACGATACCTGGGAGATTGATTCTTCTTATATTAATATATTAACCAAGGATGAAATACGTGCTATACTAAAAGACCAAACCGAAAGAGAAAGAAATATAGTATCTTCCGATGCACAGCATATTAAAAAGATACAATCCAGGAGTGTTGACATTCAGTACAGGGCAATTTCCGGTCCTGAGTCCGTTATCGGGGTCGACAGCAAATATGTAGTACCGAATGTATACACCAACGTGATCGATCTGAAATATCTTCCTATGCAGGAGCGAAAGGATAAATTCATAGATATGTTGCTTCCTTCCGTTTTAACGGCTGCCTATGGGATCCGGCAAACCCGGAACCGGATATCTGGCATTCGGGAAAACAAAGAAGAAAATCAACCCATAGCCACCTCGGATAGTGTATTTCTCAAAAAACAGCTAAAAGACTGGAGGGCTGATGATATAGATGAATTGCTGAATGAGAAACTCATTACACGGCCTAACAGCATTATGCTGGCTCAGGCCGCGCTGGAAACCGGATGGGGAAGTTCGCGGTTTTTTATCGCAGCAAACAATACTTTTGGCGTCTGGTCATTTAATTCGGATGAATCAAGGATACGCGCTCTTGGTACACGGAATGGCACTCCGGTGTATGTAAAAAAATACGGAAATTTGTCAGCCAGCATTATAGATTATTACAAAGTGATCGCCAAAGGCCCCTATGATGAATATCGTGAGGCCCGAAAAAGAACAGATGACCCTTTCGAGCTGGTGGAATATTTGTTTCGGTACAGTGAGCTGGGCCAGGAGTATATTGACCGGCTAAAAACGGTCATGCGAAGGGGGGATATGGTAAAGTATGATGATTATCGGCTTGATCCGACATATATAAAAGTAGAATAAAATTTAAAAAAATGCGCATTTTTAAGGTTACGGAGTATCGGTTTATGGAAGAACATCATCAACTTAAGGCGACATTGCTGTTTTTCTTCGTTCTGTTTATTGGATTGTTGCTTCAATCGAAGTTTTTACCGGGACAAAATACAGGGGAGAATCACATCAATTGTTTTACCTATCATCGGTTTGGAGAGCAAAAGTACCCCTCCACGAATATTGGTAACGAGCTTTTCGAACAACAATTAAAGTTTCTGCATGAAAACGATTATACGGTGTTAACGTTTGGGGAAGCTGTGGACAAACTGCAATCTTCGGATAAGATACCGGAAAAAACCGCAGTATTGACAGTGGATGACGGCTACAAGTCTTTTAAGACTGATGCGGTTCCCCTTTTGGAGAAATATGGTTTTTCGGCCACTGTTTTTATCTGCACGCAATATGTAGGCAAATCCGGATATTTATCGTGGGATGACATACGGGCACTGCAGGATGAAGGTTATGAATTTGGCAACCATTCCCATTCTCACGATCATTTTTTGAACTACTCTGATGAGCGGACGCGGGAAGAATTTAAGAAAGACCTTTCTATGGCAGAGGAAAGTTTTCAACGGGAGCTTGGCTACAAACCGGAGCTTTACTGTTATCCTTACGGAGAATACAACCCGGATATGCAGGATATTTTGAGGGAGAACGGTTATCAGGCCGGTGCTGCACAAAAATCCGGGGTCATCTGGTCAGAAGGTGATGTGTATGCCCTGCCCAGGTTTCCCATGAACACAAACTATGGAGAGATGAGTCAATTTCGCTCCAAAGCGCAGATGAAAGCCTTGCCTGTTATAGAAGAAAAGCCTGAAAATCCGGAGATAAAAAACAACAATCCTCCTCAGTTAACGCTTCATATTGATCCGGATAAAATCAATCCGGAACACATTCAGTGTTTTGTCAATGGAAGAAAAATCTGTAACGTTTCCCGGCAGAACAACTCCCGTTTTACGCTTACCATAGAGTCTAAAGAAGAGCTCCAAACACGGCGTACTTTGTATACCATTACCGCACCCTCAAAGTCAGGGAGCGATTGGTACTGGTATTCGCATCTTTGGGTGAATACCCAATACGGGGAATAGTGCACCGGTTTGTTTGCCGTTGTAGATTTTTGTTATTCCTTATCATTTCGGCCATTTGTGATGGAAACAGAGATTTTGACAGCAGTTTGCGGATAGCAGCAGCCATCATGGTCATTTTACCCCTCAATACCTTTCTGGGGTTTTTCGATGGCATTAGTTATGTACTTGGCACGGTGATCACCCTGGGAGTTAATTTATATGGGGTCTATATGCTTTACATTGCCCTTACGGTTATCCTGAAGGCGGAAAGCAAAACCGCAAGGACCATTTCTTATATCCTGGCGGGATTAATGGTATTGTTCCTGGTGGTTGTTTTGTTTGCCCGAAATGCTGTGATGAAGTATAATGAAAGGATTGACCGGGAGAGCGGGGAGATGGTCCGGGAGATGAATACAGAGGAAGGAAATTCCAGGCAATCATTTTATTTTGAATAGCTCTGCCGCAATTTCTGTCTCTGAGTTTCATTTCACAAGATTTTCTATATAGTCCATCAAGTCATTTACCTGGATCGGTTTGGCCAAATACCCTTCGCAACCAGCATTGATCGCTTTTTCCCGATCCTTCTGCGAGGCAAAGGCAGTTTGTGCTATTACGGGTAATCCAGGCCTTAATTTTTTTATCTCCCGGGTTGCTTCATATCCATCCATTAAAGGCATCTTAATGTCCATCAAAACCAAGTCTATATCGGGATTATTGCGTATTTTCTCCAAAGTTTCTTTACCATCTTTTGTACGGATAAAAGTAATGTTTTTGTCTTGCATCATTTCTTTAATCAAGATGAAGTTTGATTCATCGTCTTCTGCAACCAGCATGGTGATATTTTTCGGGAATTTCCTGGTTGTATTTTGACCGGCTTGTTCTGGTGTGTTATCATACTGGTGAGAAGTCCGGTAAGGCAGGGTGAAATAAAAGGTACTACCCTCACCCGGGCTGGAGTTCAGCCACAATTCACCACCAAGCATTTCCACATAAGCTTTTGAGATGCTTAAACCCAGTCCGGCACCATCGTATTCACTGGTAGTTTCCAGTTCGGCCCGGCGGAAACGCTCAAATATTTTTTGCTGCATTTCAGGGGATATACCTATTCCTGTATCACTTATATAGAAGCGTAGTGCTGTGTCCTCTCTCGTGTATCCAAATTTTATCTGGCCTGAATTGGTATATTTAATGGCATTATTGATCAGGTTGGTCAATAATTGATATAATTTGGTGGAATCTGTTACAAGTTGATCTTCACTTTTCGACAAACCTTTATGATAAGTCATGGACAAACCTTTCTTGTTGGCTTCAGGCTCAAACATGGCAAATAAATCATCGAGCAGTTCATTTACAGAAATTTCTTTCATTTGGATTTCCGTTTGTTCCGCTTCAATTTTTGCAATATCCAACAGGTTGCCAATGATATTCAGCATTCGCTCTCCGCTTTTTTGTATCAATTCTGTATAGTAATCTTTCTTTTCATCGCTTAATTTCGGTTTTTTTAACAAATCGGCGAAACCCATAATGCCATTCATGGGGGTTCGGATTTCGTGGCTCATATTGGCGAGAAATGCAGATTTTAACTGGTCGCTTTCCTGCGCTTTTTCTTTGGCCTTTTCCAGTTCTTCATTAATATTGTAAAGCTCCTGGTTTTTTTCATTCAACTCTTCATTCAGGGTTTCATATTCCTCGTTTTGCGCAGTGATTTCTTCATTTTGTTGATTTAATTTCTGATTTAGTTCTATCATTTGCTCTTCGGCTCTTTTGCGCTCGGTAATGTCATACATGGCAACAACAGCCCCTGTGATGCTGCCCTGAGCATCTTTTAGCGGTTGACCGGAAGCCAGAATGGAGATTGCCTTCCCGTTAGCAGGTTTAATAACCATCTCTATTTCGTTGAAATACTCACCCCTTAAAGCCTTGTAAAGTGGTACATCTTCGGCTTCCATTCTGGTTTTACCATCCGGCATGAAAAGGTCGTAATAATCGGCCCATTCCTCAGGCGGAATGCTCATTTGTGGTAGTCCATGAAACTCCTGGGTTTTTTTGTTGAAATAGGTTAGTATACCATATGCATTGCAGGCGACTACACCCACATTAATATTATTCAGCAGGGCAGAGATAAAGTTTTCACTCTCTTTCAGTTTTCTTTGAGTTTCCTTTCGTTCGGTAATGTCTTCACCTGAAGTAAGTAATCCGGTAATCCTTTGATTTTTATCTAACAGGTAACTGTTATGCCACAGGATGGTTTTTCTTTCTCCGGATTTTGTGATAACAGGACCCTCAATTAACTTAACTCCCTCGGTATTTCCCTGAATCAGTTTATTGAATATCTGCCGTACCGATTTTTGGGAATCTTCGGGGAGGCATGTTGTAAACCAGTTTTTGCCGATCAACTCTCCCTTTTCATATTCCAGCAAACGGTGCCCGCTGTCGTTTAGCAGGGAAATATTCCCCTCCGGATCCAAAGAGAGGATGATCTCTGCCGCTATATTCAGATATTTTTCCGCAGTTTCTTTGCTTTCTTTAAGTGCTTCCTGTGCTTTCTTTCTTTTGGCATTTTCTGCCTGAAGTTCCTTTGTGCGATTTGAAACCCGCTTATTGAGGTTCCGTGACCATATTAATGAACCTATAAGTGCCAGAACAAGAGGAACCAATATATATAAAGTGTATTCCAGAAAATCCCTTAAACCAAATTGTGGTTCTTCATATACACTCAGCCATTGAGAATGAATCTCATGATATTTGCCCGTCCCTTTAATGGCTGCAAGACCATCGGAGAGTTTTGAAAGCAAAGCAGTGTTGCCTTCCTTAACACCAATACAATATTCTGCTGAATGGATGGGTTTGTTGCTCATGGTGAGGTTTTCCCATCCGTTCTCTTTAATAAAATAATTGGTTAGAACCCTTGAAGTGAGCGCAAAATCATATTTCCCTTTATTCAAAAGACGAAGGGCTTTTTCCTGGGTTTCTACAGGAACGAGCTCATCTTCCAGTCCCTGTTTTAGGGCATGATCGTGCATGAGATCACCCTTCTGAACCAAAACTGGTTGACCCTCCAGGTCGCTAAGGTTTTCCGGTAATTTTGCATTCTTTCTGGCAGTAATCACATAGTTGATGGTAGTATGAGCGGGAGACATATCAAAGGTTTTATCCCGCTTCGGGGAATACAGGATTCCCTGGATGGCATCGATGTTACCATTATCAAGTTCCTGGCGGATTTCTGCCCAGGGACCCAGTTGAATTTCTATGTTCAGCCCCACTTCATCAGCAATAGCCCGCATGAGTTCAACATTGTATCCGGTGGGCTGTCCGTTCTCATCCAGGAATTCATATGGAGGATAATTCTTGTCACCACCGATGATGATGCGTTTTTGGGATTCTGTGATCGATTCAAGCGGTGCAAACCATTTGGCATGAAGCTGGCGGTAAGTTCCATTGGTGGTAACAATTGACAGACCTTCATTAAGCAAACTCAGTAACTCTTCATTTCCCTCTTGTACCGCAAAGCAAAAAGATTGTTGATAAATATCGTTGGCTTCTTCTATAACCCGGAGATTATTAAGTCCGTTTTCTTTTATTAGTTCAAGTGCCAGCAAGCGTTGGATCACAACAGCGTCGTGTTCCCCGGAGGAAAGTTCTGTCATGGCACGCTTAAAGGTAGTCCGTTGTATGATATTTGTGTTCAGGTCGGTGCGATTTAAAAACTCTTCTGCATTGTCGCCTTTCATTACCGCCACATCCTTGCCCTGCAAGTCATCCAGGGATTGAATTCCTTTTTCATTCTCCCGTACTACAATTGTTCCATGCATGGTGAGATAAGGAAAGGTAAAATCATACATATTTTCCCTTTCGGGGGTTCTTCCTACCAAAGGCAATGCATCAAGCTTTCCGTCTTCCAGATCATATTTCAGCTTGTTCCAGGCTCCAACCTTAAAATCGACTGTCAAACCCATTTCATTAGCCGCTGCGCGGAAGAGTTCCACAGAAAATCCATCTGCTTCTCCATTTTCGTTTACAAAGCAAAAGGGCGGATAATCCTTTTCACATCCTACGATGATTGGTTCCTGGGTGTTCTCATATTGCATAGCTCCGGAAATTGCGCTGGAACTTGTGCCAGTTAAGAAACTGGCTGGAAGGATAAGAAAAGTCATGAGAATCATAACCCATCCACCCCTAAATAGATTGCTTTGGTTGGGGTTAACAGTGTCTTTCATAATGTTTGCGGAATAAAAATCAATTTAAGCAACAAAAGGCTAAATTATATATTTATGGAAATTGGCAAAAATAGTTATTCCGGAAATTCAATAAATCTGGTTAATTGTCAGAATATATGACAAAACAGAAAAATCATAAGATTTTCCTGTTTTGCATAAACGCTTTTCTTCCGGGAAATATGTTGAAACTTACAGCCTGCTTTATTCAGGGATAATTCGGGTTAGGTTTCTGATGTACCTTTTTCCCGGTTACCCGAAGGGAAAAACTGCTGATAAGCTTTTGTGATGGTAGATTTCATGGTATTTATCTCGTTGCTGATGTTTTTGCTGATCTTTTCCCAGTTTTCTCCTGTCGACTTTTGTAATTCCCCGGCTTTTTGTCGAAGAGTCTCCTGTTGTTTTTTCAAATGATCCACTTGATTGAGCAACTGCTCGCGAAGTTGGCCTGATGATTGTTTTGCCCTGTCTTCCAGATCGGTGATCCATGCACCCAGGTCGTTAAGCCAGCCCTGTGTTCTTTCGTAAAAATTCTGTTTTTCCGCATTAACCTTTTCGGCATACTGTTCAAAAGCAGTTGCGACTTCATCCCATTTTTCCTGAGATGAGTCAATCATTTTTTTGTATAGGCTGTTTAATTTCTCCCTTTCTTCATTAAGATTTTTTATTTGTTCTTCCCAAGTGCTTAGCTCTTTATTGATTTGCTCAATATTTTTCTGGGCATTCATTTTCGATTCCAGGTAATTGGCTTCCATAGCATAAATTTTGGAAAGCAATCTTTTTGTTAAAATTTCTGATCGTTTTTCGTAAATTTCTCTTTTCTTCTGCATGACGGTAATTTTGTTAAATGTTATAAAATAATTTATTGAGACAATTTACAACTTTTCAACTGAAAATTCAATGGGTGCATTCCCAATTTTTTCCAACCATCCTCTTTTATGATCTGTAAACAGAAATCCCGCAATTGCGGGATGGCATCTTTGCAGGCCCGGGTGTAAACCCGGGTAATAATTCAGGAATCAAGCAATCCATTTTTCATCGCGTACTTTACAATATCCGAGTTGTTGTTCAGCCCGATTTTTTTCAGTATTCTTGACCGGTAGGTGCTGATAGTTTTGACGCTCAGCGAGAGGTGGCTGGCTATTTCCGTCAGGGACTGACCTGAAGCGATCCGTTTGAGAACTTCAAATTCCCTGTCGGACAGATTTTTGTATTCCGGACTCCCGGTGTATCCGTTGACATGCTCGGCGAGGGTTTCGGCCAGGGATGTGCTGACGTATTTTTTTCCTTTGTAAACGGTGCGGATGGCATGCACCATTTCATCGGGTGCGCTTCCCTTGGTCAGGTATCCGGCGGCTCCGGCCTTCATTACGCGCAGGGCATATTGTTCTTCCGGATACATGCTCAGTATCAATACAGGAATGTCAGGATAGTTTCCTTTGAGTTCTTTGAGGGCTTCCACGCCGTTTCTTCCCGGCAGGGAGATATCCAGCAGGATCACATCGTATTCCTTTTCTTCAAGTTTATCGAACATTTCTGATGACTGGCCGGCTTCCCCATCAATGCGTATATCATCGGTTTCCTCCAGCAATTGCCGGATCCCTTTGCGTACGATGGTGTGGTCATCCACAATAAGTACCCTGATCATTTTTATTATAATTTCTATGCCTGTGTCGTTTCTTTGTAAAATTAAGGAATTTTTATGAGTTTCAAATGCTTTGTTTAAGGTGTTTGTTCATAACGTTCAGCATAGCTTGGATATCGATCGGTTTGGTGAGGTAATCGGTGCAGCCTGCCTCCAGGCATTTTTTTGCGTCATTGTCCATTGTGTAGGCCGTCTGAGCTATTATGGGAGTATGGTTGTTTTCCAACCTGATGTTTTTTACAACTTCCAGTCCGCTCATATCCGGCAGGCGTATATCCATTAGTATGAGATTTATATCCGGGTTTTGCCTAAAAAAGTGCAATGCTTCTTTTCCGTTTTGCGCAGAAAAAATCTGTACACGGGTTTCACTGAATATTTCCTGCATAAATTCCAGGCTAACCGGGTCGTCTTCTACAATAAGCACTTTATGGCCCGGCCATGTATAGGAATATTCTGAAACATCCGGTTTGGCTTCTCTCGGTTTGTATTTGTGCAAGCTGTATGGAATGGTGAAATAAAAGGAGGATCCCTGTCCTTCTTCCGATTCCACCCACATACTTCCACCAAGAAGTTTAACCAGGCTTTTCGAAAGGGATAATCCAAGGCCTGTGCCTTCATATTCCCGGTTGGTCGATTCATCGCCTTGTCTGAAAGGCTCAAAGATTTCTCCTTTTTTATTTGCAGGAATTCCGATCCCCGTATCTTTGACATAAAAGACCAATGTGTCGGATTTCTCGAACTCGTATCCGAAATCAATGGCTCCTTCTTCCGTGAATTTAATGGCATTGGAAACGAGGTTGTTCAGGATTTGCCTGAACCGGCTGCAATCGGAATACAGACGGCTTTCCTCTCTTTTCAGCCCACAATGATAACTTAATGAAATAGCTGTTTTTTTATTCTTTTCCAGTTCCAGGATGTAGGTATCATATATTTCATACATGATATCATTCAGGTAGCAATCTTCTTGTTTTATATTCAATTGTTCGGCTTCAATTTTAGAAAGATCGAGCAGATTATTGAGCACATTTAGCAATTGATCGGCTTTGTTGTGGACGATGTTCAGGAATTCTTTTTGTTTTTCGAAAGGGAATTCCCGTTCCTGCAATATTTGGCTGAATCCCATGATACCGTTAAGGGGCGTACGAATTTCATGAGAGAGGTTCATCAGAAACGTGGATTTTAGGCGATCGCTCTCAATGGCTTTATTTTTTGCAATTTCCAGGGCTTTTTCCGATTGTTTTTGCGTGAGGGCCACCGATGCCTGGTTTATGAGGTTTTCGATCAATGATTGTTTATTAAGTTCCACGCCTTCTTTAAGCATGATGGTCACACCCCCGCATGGCTTCCCTTTGTGCAGAAATCCCATGGAATAGATTTGGTGAATCCTTAGGTATTCTTCTATCTTTCTACATTTATCTTCAGAGAGTTTTTGGTTGAGCAGCTCGAAAATACCTCCTTTTATGTGTTCCAACCTTCCCGCTTTTAACCGGTGGTTATTTTCCTCCGTTAATTCGGAAAGTTTAATGGGTACTTCTCTGGGATCGGTACCTACGGTTTTGATAATATCATTGACAAGACCCTGAAAACCGAAGAGTTTTTTTATGCGTAGGGTGTCAGTTTCTTTTTCATCCAGTGAACTGAGCAGAATGTAGGCGGACGGGTTTAATATATGGATCCTGTTTCCGATTATCTCCAGTATTTCATCTTCATTTTCAGTCTTGAGCAGGTTGGAGGTTACTTCATAAACGATCTGCAAATCATTCAGATAGCGTTGTATTCTTTCCCGGGCCTGTTCTCTTTCCGTAATATCCCTTGCAATAATAAGGATGCCTTCCATTTCTCCTTTCTGCTGAATAGGAGTGGAATTGATTTCCAGGGGAATGTTTTCT
>JBNJFN010000066.1:11084-12758 GCA_051746885.1 Bacteroidota bacterium
TGTTCTCTTTCCGTAATATCCCTTGCAATAATAAGGATGCCTTCCATTTCTCCTTTCTGCTGAATAGGAGTGGAATTGATTTCCAGGGGAATGTTTTCTCCTTTAAAATTACTGATATATGTTTGATAGGTGTATGTGTCGGAATCCCCTTTTAAACGTTCTTTTTTTCTATTGTTCAATTCTTCTTTTCTGTATATATGATTATGGATGTTCTCTCCCCTGATTTCTTCCTGCGTTTTCCCCAGTATATTCAGGCCTGCGGGGTTAAGGTACCGGATTTTCCCTTCCATATCGTGAATGCATATAATATCCGTAGCGGTTTCTGCCAGCAAACGGTATTGTTGTTCAGTTTGCCGTAATTTTCCTTCCATCCTGATTTTATGAATGGCAAAGGCGAGGTCACCGGCAACTTCTTCTACCAGCTCCTGCTCTTCTTTCAGCGCCGCGAAATGTTTCGGCAGATTGACTGATATAAGGCCATAAATCTTTCCATCATATTCTATCCGGCAAGTCAGGCTCCTGTTGTTAATGTCTCCGGCAATCAGCGGACATCCGCTGCATTCCTTTAAAGTCTCCTTGATAAGGATTACACCCTTCTGATTCAGAGCTTTCCTGAAACATTCAATGAAATAACCCTCTCTTAACTGATCTTCCAGCTCTTTTCTCCGGTTTTTCCATCCCGACTCTTCCAGTTTGACGAATTTTCCTTGCTCATCAATTAGTATGATGAGGGCACCTTTATATCCCCTGTTTTCTGTGAGAAATTTACATGATTTTTGAATGAGTCGGCTTTCATCATTTTCTTTGGTGATTAGCTGGTTTACATTGCGTATGGCCCGTAAAACCCTGTTTAAATGACGGGCCGTTTGTTCTGCTTTTTTTCTTTTGTTAATCAGCATTCTGGTTATCACTACAAGAAGGATTAAAATCAAAAGGGTAATGCTTCGCATCCAGAATTCATGGGGTGTAGGTTGAAAAAGTGAGTGTGTGAGCCGGCTCCCGAAAAGAAAGGTGTCGATCAGCCCGTCAATCATCCAGTAAACAAGGCCCAAAAGTATAAGCAGGGCAATAAACCGGAAATTGGGTAAAACTTCCTGTCTGCTATAAATGTTTTTATCGTGCATTACAGTTCCTTTGTAACTGGATCGGTAATTATAAATGTGATAAAGTTAAACATTAATTCAATGAAAGCAAATACACAGGGTCTGAAATAGCCTATGGGAATATCCGCAAATGTAATATAAGAATATTCCTACATTACATAAACCTATTGAAAATTGTATTTTGGAGAAAATCCATTTAATTTGGTATCTCAATATTATTTTGGAATAATTGGGTTATATTAATTGTAATACGGGAACCAAAATCATCATATTATGTGTGGCAGATATATAGAGGTACAGAAGGTTGAAACCATTGAGAAACGTTTCAATGTTAAGGCATCAGAGGGTTTGGATTACCAACCCGGCTATAATATTTCTCCCGGACAGAAGGCTCCGGTCATCACCAGTGAAAAACCCGGGGAATTGCAGATGTACCGGTTCGGACTGACCCCCTTTTGGTCAAAAAAACCAATGTATTTGTTTAATGCCCGGGCAGAAGGGAACAGGAACAAGGAAAATGACCCTGGTTATAAAGGAGCGATGGATATCATCAGAAAACCGGCATTCCGTA
>JBNJFN010000067.1:0-12634 GCA_051746885.1 Bacteroidota bacterium
TACAAAAAGCTCAAATCTTCCCACCCCGAAATCCCTTCCTATCCCCTTTCCGATAAAAGACACAAGATACCGGCCGGCTGGTTGATCGACAAGCTGGGCTGGAAAGGCTACTGCGAAGGGGATGCCGGAGTGCACTCCAAACAGGCCCTCGTGCTTGTCAACCACGGAAATGCAACGGGAAGCCAAATCTATGAGCTCAGCAAAAAAATCCGGGAGTCGGTTAAATCCGAATTCGGAATCGAGTTAGATTATGAGGTGAATATTATATAGTGGAAGGCAGTTCTCCGAAATCCTCACACATGCTTGCATGGTACTTTCGGAAGTTTCCGAAATCGTCCCGCATGCTTGCATGGCGTTTTCGGAAAGTCCCGAAATCGTCCCGCATGCTTGCATGACACTTTCGGAAGTCCCGAAAACGTCTCGCATGCTTGCATGATGCTTTCGGGATGTTCCGAAGCCATGCCGCATGATTGCATGAGGGTTTCTGAATTGCCAAAGCCCACCCGCCGACCTTATTGTTTCTAATATTTGACAGATGACACTAAATTATTCTGAATCTTCTGAATTGGCGTACCCTCCCTTACCTCCCTTGAAAAGGGAGGTGATCGGCCAGTGCCAGAGTTAAAGTTTTTTTCTTAATGGCTGGGTAAACGATTATGAATAAATCAAGTTGTTTACTTAAAATTCCGATGAAAAATGGAACTTAATTTTCGGAAATTTCTCCTGGGCCATTCTCAATGAATGTCGCGATTCTGCCAGAAAAACCTCTCTGCCGTGTTTATCCAGAGCCATGGCCTGTTCTTTTCGTTTTCTGAAATCCTCGAGTTGCTGTTTATCCTCACTTTCTATCCAGCAGGCTTTATACATAGGAAGCGTTTCATACCGGCATGAAGCGCCATATTCATTTTTCAGCCTGAACTGGATCACATCAAGCTGCAACTGGCCAACCGTACCAATAATCTTACGACCATTGGTCTTACTTTTAAACAACTGGGCCACGCCTTCATCCATCAGTTGATCCAAACCTTTATCCAGTTGTTTGTAACGCATGGGATCGCCATTTTCAACATAACGGAACATCTCCGGCGAAAAGCTGGGCAATCCTTTAAATTGAATATCCTCTCCTTCTGTAAGGGTATCGCCGATCTTAAAATTTCCTGTATCATGAATTCCAACAATATCGCCGGGATAGGCTTCTTCAATAACCGACTTTCTGGCCGCCATAAAGGATGTCGGGCTCGAAAACTTCATCTTCTTCCCTGCCCTGACATGTTTGTAGTAGGTATTCCTGAAAAATTTCCCGGAACAGATCTTTACAAATGCGATCCGGTCCCTGTGGTTGGGATCCATATTGGCGTGGATCTTGAAAACGAATCCTGAAAACTTATCTTCTTCGGGACTTACCATTCTTTCTTCAGCGGTTGTGGGCTGAGGGGCAGGAGAAATATCCAGAAAACACTCCAGAAGTTCCCTGACCCCAAAATTATTCAGGGCGCTGCCAAAAAATACCGGAGCCAGATGCCCTTTATGATATTGTGTGGGGTCAAACTCCGGATATACACCCTGTATCAGTTCAATATCATCCCTCAACGTTCCGGCAAAATTTTCACCCAGGTAATTTTCCAGATCATTATTGGCCAAATTTTTAAATTCAATCCCATCTTCTACTTGTTGCTTGTTCTGACCGCTGAAAAGATTCAGTTTTTCTTTGTAAAGATCATAAACACCCTTAAAATGAGGACCATCGCCGATAGGCCAGCTTAAAGGCTTTACCTGAATCTCGAGTTGTTTTTCTATCTCATCAAGCAAATCGAAAGGATCCTTAGCAGGACGATCAAGCTTGTTAATAAATACAATAACAGGTGTATTCCGCATTCTGCACACACTCATCAGTTTTTTGGTCTGAGGCTCGACTCCCTTGGCTGCATCGATCACAATGATCACACTGTCAACAGCCGTAAGCGTTCTGTATGTATCTTCGGCAAAGTCCTGATGACCGGGTGTGTCCAGAATATTGATCTTTTTCCCGTTGTATTCAAAACCCATGACAGAAGTAGCCACTGAAATACCACGCTGGCGCTCTATCTCCATAAAATCAGACGTAGCAGTTTTTTTGATCTTATTGGACTTAACAGCGCCGGCTACATTAATAGCGCCGCCAAAAAGCAGGAATTTCTCCGTCAATGTAGTTTTCCCTGCATCCGGGTGGCTGACTATGGCAAATGTTCTTCTTCTGTCAATCTCCTTTTTAAAACTCATAGTTATTATGTATTTTTCCGACTTTTCCAACGAGGATGCAAAATTAGTATTTTATACTACAGATTTTATATATTTGACCACCTAAAATTCAAAAGTAATGAAACATCTATATACTGTAAGCCGGATCATTGTCGGAATTGTTTTGATCTTTTCAGGATTTGTAAAAGGAATTGACCCGCTTGGATCCAACTATAAATTCATTGACTATTTTACAGCCTTTGGAATAGAGTTTCTTAATCCCATTGCTTTATACCTTGGAGTTTTATTGAGCACCTTTGAATTTGTTCTGGGAGCTGTATTGATATTCCATGTCAAACCCAGGGCAACCTCCTGGATCTTATTGGTATTCATGGGCTTTTTCACCTTGCTTACTTTTTACCTGGCACTGACCAATCCTGTTCAGGACTGTGGCTGTTTTGGTGATGCCATCGTCATGAGTAACTGGGAAACCTTTTGGAAGAATGTGATCATTATGGTTTTTGTGATGATCATCTTCATCAATCGCAACAAATTTCAATCCCCTTACAGCAATAAATGGCAGTGGGGTATCACAGGAATCTCGGCCATCATTATGTTAGGTTTTTCGGTTTATTGTTACCACCATCTGCCTATATTTGATTTTCGTCCTTATAAAGTGGGAGCAAATATACCAGATAAGATGAAGATTCCCGAAGGAGCCCCGAAACCCGAATACGAAACCATATTAAAATATAAAAAGAACGGGGAGGTCAAGGAATATACAATGGACAGCCTTCCCGACTCAACGTGGCAATGGGTAGAAACCAAAAACGTCAAGGTTAAAGAGGGATATCAACCCCCCATCGAAGACTTTACCATTTCCACGCTTGAAGGTGAAGATATAACCGATATTGTGCTTAACCAGGATAAGTTCACCTTTATGTTGATTGCCTATGATCTTGGTGAAGCCGATAAATCGGAAATGGATGAAATCAACAGGCTTGCGGAATTCTGCAACAACGCCAATAATTGTTCCTTCATTTGTCTGACCGCTTCACTGGAAGAAGAAATTGAAGCCTTTAAAAACAACACCGATGCCTCGTTTTCTTTTTACCAGGCGGATGAAATCAAGCTTAAAACGATTATCCGCGCCAATCCGGGTTTAATGCTGATGAAAAAAGGCACCATACTGGATAAATGGCATAACAACGATCTTCCTTCTCCCCGGGAATTCAGGGAAGAATTTCTAAATAACCCCGAATACAAGGATAAAAAGGAAACTGAAAAAGAACGTAAAGAAGCCGGGGAAAAGGTCAGGTCGTAAGGTTTTTCTTATATTTGCGTGACTTTAAAATCCCAAACCATTGGCAAAATATTTCATTAAAAGAATACTATATGCCATTCTGATCCTTTGGGGTGTCGCCAGTCTGGTATTCATATTATTCAATGTTATACCTGCCGACCCTGCCCGGATGCTTATGGGTCAGCGTTCGGATGTTGCCTCTATCGAAGCCATCAGGAAGGATTTGGGTTTAAACCGTTCCAAAGGGCTTCAATACGTAAGATACCTGAATGACCTTTCTCCCGTTTCATACCATTCACTGGATTCGACAAATTATTTTTACCTCGACCCATCTAAATATGCTCCCTACACAATCCTCGTGAAAAACCAAAATAGTTGTGTTGTTGTAAAACCACCTTATTTGAGAAGATCGTATCAAAGCAAACAAAAAGTTACCTCCATCATCCTGGAGACCATCCCCAATACTTTTATTCTGGCCTTTGTTTCTATTGTTTTTGCCTCATTCGTGGGAATTTTTCTGGGGATTCTTGCTGCCATTTTTAAAGATTCCCTTTTCGACAGACTTTCTATATTTTTTTCCGCATTTGGCATGTCCCTGCCATCATTCTTTGCTGCCATTCTTATCGGCTGGATCTTCGCCTTCGTGCTTGGTGAATACACTGGTTTGAATCTCACTGGTAACTTATATGAGATTGATGATTTTGGCAGAGGGGTTCACCTTCGGTTAAAGAACCTCATTCTCCCTGCATTCACATTGGGCATCAGACCCCTGGCTATTGTCATCCAGCTTTCGAGAAACTCTATGCTGGATGTCCTTTCACAGGATTATATCAGAACGGCAAGGGCCAAAGGTTTAAAATTTTCAAGGGTATTGTTCAAACATGCCCTGAGAAATTCATTAAATCCGGTCATAACAGCCGTTTCAGGCTGGTTTGCCAGTCTTATGGCTGGAATCGTGTTTGTAGAATATATCTTCGGCTGGAAAGGTCTGGGATACGTTATTGTAGACGCACTGAACAAATATGACCTGCCTGTGGTGATGGGTTCGGTACTGACCATTGCGATCATCTTCATCATCATCAATGTAATGGTCGACCTGACCTATGCCATGCTCGATCCCAGGGTACGCTTGTAATAAATGAAGCGTTCCATAAAATAAATATATTTTTCAAGGGCTGCCTTGAGTATTTCTTGCCAATATTTCTTATTTTAGTGCTGTTTAACCATTATAAAAAATGATTTGATATGAGACAAAAAATAGTAGCCGGAAACTGGAAAATGAACAATGATTTAAATCAGGGCCTGGAATTGGCCGGAGAAATCATGAAGTTAGAAAATGAAATTCCTGAGGATGTCAATGTGATACTGGCACCCCCTTTCATTCACCTGGCAGATATAAACAGGAAAGTGCAGGATACCAGACTTAAGATCTCTGCCCAAAACTGCTCCGAGGAAGAAAAAGGAGCTTTTACCGGGGAAGTATCTGCTTCAATGGTCCGGTCAACAGGAAGTGAATATGTGATCCTGGGCCACTCCGAAAGAAGGGCTTACTACAACGACACAGACGACGTGATTCTTAAGAAAATCAACCTTGCCTTAAAGAATGATCTTTATCCCATCGTTTGCTGCGGAGAACAGCTCGAAGAAAGGGAAAACAACCAGTATTTTGACGTTGTCAGGGAACAACTGGAAAAAACCATCTTCAAACTTTCTTCCGAAGCCTTTAGTCGTGTCATTCTGGCCTACGAACCGGTTTGGGCAATAGGAACAGGAAAAACGGCAACCCCTGAAGAAGGACAGGAAATGCACAAATTCATCCGGCAACTCATAAGGGATAATTTTAGCGATGATGCCGCAGAAAATACTTCCATTTTATATGGTGGAAGTTGCAAACCGTCAAACTCCGAAGAACTGTTTAAGCAACCAGATATTGATGGTGGGCTGATAGGCGGGGCATCCCTCAAATCAAAAGATTTTGTTGAATTAACCAAAACTTTTAGCTGACCCGGAGGATGAACACGGTTGAACTGCATTGCATCATACATGCAGATAAATACAACAAACAAAATATCTCAGATATATTGTTAGCCCAGCTCTCAGAGCTGGGTTTTTATGCTTTTCAGGATACCCCTCAAGGACTTAAAGCTTATATTGCTGAGAAAAAATTTGATTTTGAAGAAGTCCGTAATTTGCCCATCCTCTATATCTATCCTGATTCTATTGAGTTCCATTCTCAAGTTATTGAGGAGAAAAACTGGAATAAAGAATGGGAGAAAAATTTCAAACCTGTAAGAATTGGGAATGAAGTGTTAATAAGAGCCCCTTTTCATCAACATGGAAAAGATTTTAGGGATGAAATCGTCATTGAACCGAAAATGTCCTTCGGCACCGGCCATCATTCTACCACCATACTAATGATGAAATCATTGCTTGAACTCGACCTTACCGGTAAAAAAGTTTTGGATATGGGCTGCGGAACCGGAATTCTGGCCATACTGGCTTCAAAAAGGGGTGCAAAAGAATTATGGGCCGTGGATATCAATGAATGGGCCTACCAAAATACCCAGGAGAATGTCAAAATCAATAACATCCAAAATATCAATATCCTTCAGGGTTCTGCCCGGGATATTGAACCATACCAATTTGATATCATTCTGGCTAATATTAATCTAAATATATTGCTGGAAGACCTCCCGGTTTACTCCAACTGTCTCCCTGATAAAGGCGAATTAATCCTTAGCGGTATATATCAGGGTGATATGAAAAAGATCAAAGAAAAGTCTAACCAATATGGACTTTATTACGTAACGCATAAGGAAAGAAACTTATGGGTAGCGATGAAACTGAAAAAAATGTTTCAACGTAATAAATAAAAATTTTGGTGAAAGGACACATAAAGCTTTTGATTTATTTACAGTAGACAGTTGAAGTTAAATCCTAAAAAATACTTGCTTTGAAATTGCAGCATATAGTGAAAGCCAGCATACTTTGGTTAGCACTTGTTTTTTTTGTTGTACCACAAATCACAAATGCTCAAACAATTGAGGAATTCCCCAGGGACTCCGCAAAATTTATAGAAACCCTTTCCGATTATCTTGAAAAGAAAATAAAGGAAAGCAATGAGGAAAAGTTTGAAAAATTCAGAGAATATTGGACAAAAGGAAAGTTTGGAGCTGACAAACGAGATACAATTATATACATGGCAAATACTTTGCTGCAAAACAATGCGAACAGAGAGCCCCATTTCACTACCATGCTTGATTTCCTGGTCAGATTTAACGATACCGATTTCGAATCAGAGTATTTCCCAACCTGGATGAAAGGCTTCCGTCATCTTGCCCGGGAGGACAAAAGTAAATTAAAAAAAATAACCGATTATTTTCATTTCACACTCAATTTCATTGAATCGGACAACTTATATTCCTCAAGAGCCCGAGATTGGTATGCGAAAGGAAACAATTACCAATTCATCTATGATACCACCATTAAAATAACTTATTCTGAAACCCGCTTAAAATGTAAACATCGGGATGACAGCATCAGAATTTATGATACCGAAGGAGTTTATTTGCCCTTCAAAAAACAATGGCAAGGAAAAGGAGGAAAGGTAACATGGGAACGTGCAGGATATTCTCCTGAAAATGTATATGCCGAATTGAGTGATTATTCCATTGATATATCTAAGGCCGAATATCAGGCTGACTCTGTGAAATTCACCAATAAACTCTATTTCGACCGTCCCATTATAGGGTCTTTGGAAGAGAAACTGATCCATGTTATCAAACCAAACGATGCTGTTTATCCTGTCTTTAATTCTTATCAGAAAATTTTTGAAATTCCGGATATATATAAAAACATAGATTACATAGGCGGTTTCCAGATGAAAGGAGCTCAATTCATCGGAAATAGCGGAAAAGGTAAAGATGCCACCCTTAAAGTCTACCGCAATGATAAAACTTTTATGACAGCCAAAGCGGAAACTTTTATTCTCCAACAGGATAAAGCTTTATCTCGCGGGGCCAACATAACCATTCATCTAGAGCAGGATTCTATTTATCATACCGGGTTGCAGTTCACCTATGATGTAGACAAACAGAACATTGAACTGACTTCAAACGACAATATCCTATCAGAAAGCGTTTACTACAATACCTATCATCAGGTTTCAATGAATTTTGATCGCTTATTATGGAATACAAATGAAAAAAAGATCTATCTGACGCGCAGTAAAAATTCTTCCCAGGGGCAGGCAAATTTCACTTCAATGAACTATTATACACTGGACGATTGGCTTAGGCTGGAGATGCGCGACCGCAAACATCCCCTGATTGCCATCCGCAATTACCACGATGAGATTAGCAGCAGAAAATTCGATGCCGAGGAGTACGCCAAATATATGAGACTGCCTGCCCATCAGATACGTCAAAGACTCATGTCTCTGGCACAAGAAGGATTTATTTTTTATAATCTGGAATCCGATACAGTAACCATTAACGATAAACTCTTTGACTATATTCAGGCCAGAATAGGAGATATTGATTATGATGTGATCCGACTCAATTCCCAGGTCGAATCACCGAGTCATAATGCCGTATTAGATCTATCAAACATGAACCTGGACATCAATGGAGTGAAGAAGGTTTTTGTAAGTGACTCTCAGCATGTAGTCATTCACCCCGACCAGAGAGAAATCACCATGAAGAAAAACCGTCAGTTAGAGTTTGGAGGAGTAGTGGTTGGTGGTCTTTTTACTTTTTTTGGTGACAGCATGTCCTTTAATTATGAAAATTTTAGTGTAGCCATGAATACGATAGATTCATTACATATAAAATTTGAAACAGATGAACGAAATGCACACGGCCAAAAATTACTTGCCAATGTACAAAATACCATAAATGACCTAACAGGGACATTGTATATTGACAACCCCGACAATAAATCAGGAAAGGAAAGATTTCCAGATTATCCGATATTTGAGGGAGAACAGGAATCCTACGTATATTATGACGATCTTTTCAACGGACCCTATAAAAGGGAAAATTTTTATTTTGAACTGGATCCGTTTACCATGGACAGCCTGAATAACTTTAAGCCTGAAAACATGAAATTTGACGGTACTTTCCGCTCTGCCGGTATATTTCCGCCACTTGAAGAAACATTGGAGCTTCGGGACGACAACTCGATGGGCTTCACAAGGACAACTCCTGAAGAAGGGTTACCACTCTATGACGGGAAAGGCCAATACTACCAAAAAATTGACATGAGCAACCAGGGGCTGAAGGGTGAAGGCGAACTCACCTACCTTACCTCCACCGCAGTAACCGATGACATATTGTTTTTCCCCGACTCCACTTCCATTCATGCCAAAGAATTCAACATAGCTGAGGAAACCACAGGCGTAGAATATCCTGATGTTGCTTCTAAAGGGGTAAATATCAAGTGGTATCCCAAAGAAAACGATATGCAAATCCGGCAAGACGATGAAATATTTACCATGTACGGAGGAAAATCATCCCTCGACGGCTACCTGAACCTGAAACCCACTGGATTGACAGGTAAAGGCAAACTGGATATGAAGAAAGCAGTTTTGACCTCGCAGCATCTTGAATTTGAAAGTCAGGCTTTTGATGCAGATACAGCCGATTTTGAACTTCACACATTAAACCGGGATGCGACGGCCTTCAGATCGGATACTCTCAATGCCCATGTGAACTACGACTATCAGAGAGCCCGGTTTAATACCATAAATAACTATTCAATTTCAGAATTTCCCCAAAATTTATATCTCAGCTATCTGGACGAATTTGTCTGGAAAATGGACAAGGATACCCTGGATGTTGAATCTACTCCTAAACCCAAATCCACGGAACAGGCGTCTGATCTGGAAAAATTAAAAGACGGTGAGCAGAAGGGAGCATTGTATATGTCAAACCATAAGTCTCAGGATTCATTGCGATTTGCCTCGAGTGAAATGACCTACAGTATTCCCGATAACAGCTTGAATGCTAAAGAAGTGGAGCATATATTCACAGCAGATGCCAGAATTCTGCCCAATGAAGGTAAAGTCACCGTTCAGGAGAATGCATCAATGGACACATTAAGGGAAGCCAAACTGATTGCCGGCCGGGATGAAAAGTATCACGAAATTTTCAATGCAGACATTAAAGTGAAAAGCAGATATGATTACGGAGGAAACGGCGATTATAATTACGAAGATATAAATGATAGCATCCAGACCATCCATTTCGGTGAAATTGGAGTTGATGACTCGCTCCGCACCCATGCTTCCGGTTCCATTGAAGTAACCGATAGTTTCAAACTGAGTCCCTATTTTGGTTTCGCCGGAGATGTAGAACTAGAGGCTCAGCGAAAATTGCTGGAATTTAAAGGAGGGGCAAGAATGGCACATGATTGCAAAACAATTTCCCCAAGACATGTATATTTTGAATCGGTAATCAATCCGGAGAACATTTACATTCCCATAGGAGAACAAAACAGGGATATCAAAGGCAATAAATTGTTTGCAGGATCTTACATTACACTGGATTCTACCCATGTTTATTCTACTTTCCTGAACCCAAGAAAAGATCCCAGTGATGATCGCATCATCTCTTCCAGGGGATATCTCAATTATGATGAGGACTCGGATAACTACCAGCTTGCCTCGCGAAAAAAACTTCAAAATCCTGATACCTCAGGCTCCTTTATCAGCCTGGACAGAAAAGCATGTCAGTATCATGCCGAGGGAGAATTGCAGCTTGGCGTCGATTACGGACACCCTTCCATCATCCCGGCCGGTGAGCTCAATCACGACCTCTCTGAAAATGACATTACACTGGATATGACCTTGCCTGTAAAATTCCATTTCAGCAATGAAGCACTCGATTCTATGAGAAACGACATTAAAGGAAGATCCGGCTTGAAATCCGCTAACACCCAGTCCGAATTCTACGAAGGCAACCTGGAGGAAATAGTAGGCCAACAAATCACGTCAAAATACATGAAGGCATTGGATGAGGATTCCAAAGGCAAAAATGAAAAAATACCTGAAGAACTGGAACATACGCTTATCTTCTCAGATCTCCAGTTTGACTGGAATACCTCAACCAATTCCTATGTTGCCCGTGACGATATCAAGATTGCCATGATCAACGGCAAATCCGTTAATAAGAAGGTAGAAGGTTTCATTGAAATCGTCAAACAAAAGCACAACGATAAGCTATATATCTACCTCAGACCCGACAATGAACGATATTATATGTTTTATTTTTCCAAGAACAGGATGCGGAGCTATTCAAACAACAAAAAGTTTGTGGAAGCCATTGATGACGTTCCCAACAGAAAACGGAAAATTGGAGGTGGAATTTTCAGTGAAGCAGACTACCGTTATCTGCTGGCTACCGAAACCATACGCTCCAGGGTGAGAAGCCACATCAATGAAGTTAAAGAAGCGCTTCGTGATGAACAGGAAGATCAAGATGAAATGGCTCAGGATAATTCCGAAGAAAACTCAGAAGCTGAAAATACCGATGCACAAACCAACGCCGGGGAGCAGAACGATGACAATAATCAGGCGGAAGAACAACAAGAGGAGCAGGCTGAAGAAGAAAGTGAAAGCGAAGGCGAAAATCAATAATAAATATGACAGAACACAGATGACACTGATTTTAATGATTTACACAGTTTTTTATAACCAGTGTCTATCCGTTTAATCAGTGTCATTTGTGTTCTATATTTACAGGTTAATCTAAGCGGAGCTGCTTCACACACACCGCTGCCGGTACTGTAACCTTTTCACCGGTAAACTTTAATTCGCCGGTTTCCTGATTTCGCCGAAATACCACCACATCATCCGAATTCCGGTTCGCCACAAACACAAATTCCCCTTTCCGGTCCATGAGGAAATTTCTGGGCCTTTCACCATGAACGTCCGCATGGCCTTCCAATGCCATCTCTCCACTTTGCCGGTCTGTTGAAAAGATCGCAAGGCTGCTGTGACCCCGGTTTGAAACATAAACAAATCTCCCGTCCGGTGAAACCTGAATATCCGCAGCGGTATTGTTTTCAGTAAAATCTTCGGGTATCAAGCTTTTTCGTTCAATAAAATTCAGTGCCCCATTCGATGATTCAACCGAATAGGCCGCTATGGTCGAAGTGAGCTCTTCCGCAGAATAAGCAAAGTTACCGGAAGGATGAATGTCAAAATGCCGGGGTCCGCTGCCTGGCTTTGCTTTCGTACGTTGATTCCCGGTAGCCGACAAAGTTCCTTCTTCGCGGTTAAGCCTGTAAGCGGTGATCACGTCTGTACCCAGGTCAGAGGCATACACATACCTGCCATTCCTTGCAGGAATCATGCTATGCATGTGAGGCCCCTCCTGCCGGTCGGAATTCGGGCCACTGCCCTCGTGTACAATCACATCGGAGGCTTCCGCCAGCTTCCCGTTCTGATGAACGGGATATACGGATAAACTCCCGTCACTGTAGTTGGAAACATACACATATTCACCCTCGGGATCCACACTAACATGACAGGGGCCTACGCCCTCAGAGGAACGTTCATTGAGCAGGGTGAGCTTTCCCGAGGATCCGATATCGAAAGCCGCAACAGTGCCATTTCTCGTATCTTCAGTCATACCTTCCCGGTAAACCGCATACAAATATTCACCGTTGGGATGGACTGCCAGAAAGCTCGGACTTTCCTTCCCCGGAACGGTCTGAACCAGGTCCAGTTGTATGGCATTTCTGTCAAACTCAAACACATAGATGCCCTTACTTCCCCTCTGGGAATAGGTCCCGACATAAAGGATGTCTTTATCCCCACTTTGCTGTGCCAGGGCAGGTATCATGATGCCCAGAACCAAAACCGCTATCAGAAAGATTGTTGTTTTTTTCATAGTCATAAATTTATTTTGAATGGATCCATAAATATATATAAAATTGCAAGAATATATAAAGATCCAAAGCAATAGTAGAGTGTGTCTAAAAAGTAATTTTATTGTGAATGAATATATAAGCCCCGAAACTTTTTCTACTTTAAATCATTCTCATAAATGAACTAAAATTTATAAATTGGCATCTGTATTCTACTTAGATATATAAACTGAACCAGATAAA
>JBNJFN010000068.1:0-12614 GCA_051746885.1 Bacteroidota bacterium
ACCAGCCCTGTGGCTGAAAATAATCTTCCAGCAGCCTGAGGTGTTTTTTGTAGGAGGAGAATACCAGTACTTTATGGTTTTCGGAAATGAGACTCTGCAGGTAAGCTGTGATTTCTTCGAATTTTCCGCTTTCTCCCTTATAGTCCTGGTCAACCATAACAGGATGGTTGGCCATCTGCCTCAAAGTGCTCAGTCCCTCCAGGATTTTCATGGTGGATTGTTCTTCCGGATTATCCAGATTTTCGAAGATTACATTACGTATTTTTGATTTTTCACTTTCATAACAGGACTTTTGTTCTTCCGTCATTTCGCAGTATATTACCTGCTCCATTTTTTCAGGAAGTTCAGGCTCCACCTGGTATTTGGTTCTTCTTAAGATGAAGGGATCGATAATGGCCCGGAGCCTGGCTTCCTGATGCTGATCTTTGTTTTTCTCAATGGGCTGAATGAATTCATCTTTGAAGAAACGGTAGCTGCCCAGTATGCCTTTATTTAAAAAGTTAAGCTGGGCCCAGAGATCCGAAAGGGAATTTTCAATGGGTGTGCCGGTGAGCACAAATTTATGCTTGCCCTCCAGCTCATTCACTGCCTTATAGATTTTTGAGGATGGATTTTTAATGTGTTGGCTTTCATCCAGAATGAGGTAATGAAAATGAATTTGTTTCAGCAGTTCGTAATCGTTTCTTACAATGCCGTAGGTTGTCAGGATGATATCGTATTCGTATAATTCTTCGGGGTCCCGGGTACGGTTCATGCCTGTGAATTTGTAAAAGCTAAGCTGAGGTGTGAATTTCCTTATTTCTTCCTGCCAGTTGTGAATAAGGGAAGTAGGCATCACGATCAGTGAGGTGGAGGTCACTGTCTCCCTGTTTTCTTTATTTTCTATGCTTTCCTGACCTTCCTCCGGTGCACCCATGTTGTCAAACAAACTTAGCTGGCGGTTATAGGCCTTCTCTTTTGCCGGGAGACTGGTTTTTGTTCCCGAATTTTTTAAGTTGAGCAGCATGGTCAGGGTTTGCACGGTTTTACCCAAACCCATGTCATCGGCCAGACAACCTCCGAAACAGTTTTTGCTTAACAAATACATCCATTGATAGCCCTGCAATTGATAAGACCTCAGAATGGGAGACAGCTCTCCGGGCACGGCGATCTCTTCTTTTTGAAAATCTTCGCTGAGGTCTTTTAACCGGTCAAGATACTGGTGATTGAATTTATCCATGCTTTGCTCCAGCAGCTTGAAATGATATTTGTTGATCAGAAGAGTGTTGCCTTCAATTTTGCCGAATTTAAACAGGTCTGCGTAATAGGAAAACCATTCCTCCGGTAAAAGGGCGTATTCCCCGGAGGGGAGTGGTATTTCCCGGATTCCCTGGAGGATGTACTTTTTCAGTTTGATAAAGGGAAAGCTGTAATTTCCTATCGTTACGTTTGCCTTGATGTCAAACCAATCCTGTTTCTCCTCAATCGTTGACTGAAGCTGAATTTCTTCAAGAGAATAGGTCTTCTTATTAAGCTTCTGTTGGATGGTAAAACCTTCCTTTTCGAGTTCCGGTTTATGTTTTTTCAGCCAGTCGATCAAATCAAAAAGGAAGGTTTCACGTCCTGAATCCTCATTTTTATTTTTCGGCAAAGAGAAAAAGCTGTTGAGGTAGTTTTCCAATCCTTTCTTTCTGAGAAGATCTACTTTATTATGTTCCCAGGTTTTATCCCGGCTGATCTTGAAGAATCTGTAACGGTCGTCTTTGGCTTCCAAAATGACTTTGTTTTCCTGGCCTTTATTGGCATAAAAATGTTCATTGTTATACCGGAAGGAAAGCAGAAGGGCCGATCTGTAGGAGAGGTCGTAAGTAAGGGTGAGTATGGCTTTTTTCTTTGGCGTAAGGGTTTCGATGTCGAATCCCGTAGGATTGACCTTGAATTTTTTGATATTTGGCAGGGCAAATGTCTCAAACCAT
This sequence comes from Bacteroidota bacterium, assembly GCA_051746885.1. Taxonomy (GTDB): domain Bacteria; phylum Bacteroidota; class Bacteroidia; order Bacteroidales; family UBA12077; genus JAGXLC01. The sequence goes on from JBNJFN010000068.1 coordinate 1,956, forward strand.
TTTTTTTCAAAATTTTTGGGAACAATGATGTAGTTTTTCCTGAAAAATGGCTCAAGCTTTTTTGCATCGATGTCTTCGAAGGAATATAAAGCGTAATCGATTATCATCCGGCAGGGATCGTGTGAAAGAATCCAGTATGGTTTATTCAGCAGATGTATATCCTGCCCGCCCTGATTGATGGACAGGTGGTAACTGGTTTCATTGGATTGTTTGTCAATGTTGAAAATGGTTTTGGCTTGCTCTTTCAATACCTTTATTTGATTGTCCTTGTTGATGAATTGATATTTGTCCTTGAAGTATACTTCAATATCTGTTTTTCTCAGTTCATCTACCAACCTGGAATGTTTTCTTTCAATGTAAGGTCGTATCCTATTATCTACCTCTTCTTGTGTTATAGCCCTGAAGAATTCTTTCGGCGTCTGATGCTTTTTGCTTCCAAATAATTTGTAAAGCTGTTTATCACTATATTCCCGGGCAATGTTAAAGATATTTTTTTGATGTTCATCCAGGTAATCTTCGTATCTGGAATAGTTCAGCTCATTCAGTTGGGCTTCAATAGGGAAGAAGCCTTTGTTTTCCGTTTTGTTTATGATCAGTGGCCTGGCAACAGGACCAAAGGTGTTGTCCAGAATTATACCAATGATGAATGTTTCGGTCATAAGTCGAATAAATGGTTGTCAAAATTAATCATTTAAAATGTAGTGGACAGGATAAAGATGATGATTTATTAACAATCCGTCAACCCGCTACATTTTTTCAATAACTCATGTCAGGAACAATGATTATTTATATATTTACAAAATTTTTATTAAAAATTCCGGAAAAAGGATTTTGGCAGTTTATGAGAGTTTTGTCCGGGGATTGATTATTATCCATTGTAAAATTCACAAATATGTCTCAGATAGTAAGAAAACAAGAAATGGCCAAAGGTACAGTGGTCCGGTTTGAAATAGAAGCGCCTCTTATTGCCCGAAAAGCAAAACCGGGCCAATTTGTTATAGTAAGGGTAAATGAGAGGGGAGAACGGATACCTTTGACCATCGCCGATAAGGATGAATTTACAGGAAGAATTACCATCATTTTCCAGGTGGTGGGAAAGACCACTGCTTTGATGCGTTCATTGAATGAAGGTGACATAATAAAGGATGTTGTGGGGCCCCTGGGTAATCCTGCAGAGATTAAAAAGATGGGAACGGTGCTTATGGTGGGTGGTGGAACCGGTATTGCCATTTTGCATCATGTAACAAAGGCATTTATGGAAGCAGGTAATCATGTGTTGGGCATTATAGGATCACAGACCAAAGATTTGCTTTTTCTGGAGGATGAAATGAGAAGTCTTTGTCATGAATTAACTGTAACTACTGATGATGGTAGTTATGGAGAAAAAGGATTTGTAACCGATCCGTTGAAGAAATATCTGGAGACCCGTAACGACATTGAGCTGGTATATGCCATCGGGCCTGTTGTGATGATGAAGAATGTATGTAAGCTGACTGAACAGTATCACATTCCGACTAAAGTCAGTTTGAATACGATCATGATTGACGGTACCGGTATGTGTGGGGGATGCAGGGTAGATGTAGGCGACAAAACACAATTTTGCTGTGTTGATGGTCCTGATTTCAACGGACATGAAGTAGATTTTGAAGAGCTTGAAAACCGAAATGCTCTATATATGAAACAAGAGCAGGAGTCATTGCTGTTTTCCATCAAACAAAGCAATAAAGAGGAATAGGCTTATTAGAATAACTTTCTATCAGAGCCATGATTGTAATAATAAATACTATAATAATATGGAAATTCAGGATAAAAAAAGCTTAAGACGTCATACTTACCTGAAAGCTTATTGCCCGCATTGTAAAAGAAGCTTAAATGCGGGAAAAGATGAAAATGAGAAACTGAAATTTAAGGCCATATACAAACAACAGGAGATCGATCTGCAATCAAGTCCATATCTTGAAGATTTTGATATGGAAGCCTCTTCAACCATCAATAAAGGAGAGGTTCTGGATGACATTTTTTGCCCGTTGTGTGGCAAAAGTTTGGTGCGTTCTGATATTAATTGCAGGGAGTGCGGAAATCAAGCAGCAGAAATCATTGTTGCAGCAGATGAGAAACTGATACCTTTTTATTTATGCCTTCAATATGGGTGTGAGTGGCACGGGCTTTCAAAAGCCGATGAAAGAAAGATTAAGAAAATTTCCAGACAGGATATGCCTGAGCAGGATGAGATATTAAGGGTCAACAATTTTGAGGAAGTTCCTTATGGGTATACTTCTGAGCTGGCTATGCTGGAGGCTGAAAGATGTATTCAGTGTAAAAACCCAAAATGTGTGGAGGGCTGTCCTGTTAATGTGGATATTCCCGGGTTCATATCCCTTGTGGCCGGAGGGGAATTTGATGAGGCTGCCAAATTGATTAAAAAGGATAATATATTGCCTGCCATTTGTGGGCGGGTTTGTCCTCAGGAAGATCAATGTGAGGCCCTTTGTATTTTGGGTAAGAAGGATGAACCTGTAGCCATTGGCAGGCTGGAAAGGTTTGTTGCGGATTATGAAAGAGAAAGGGAGCTTGTAAAAGCACCGGTTATTGAAAGGCATAACGGAAAAGGAATAGCCATAGTGGGATCGGGACCTGCCGGGCTTACAGCTGCAGCCGATATGAGGAAAAGGGGGTATTCGGTGACCGTTTATGAGGCTTTACATGAAACGGGAGGTGTTTTAACTTATGGAATACCCGAATTCAGACTGCCTAAATCCATTGTACAGTTCGAGATCGACTATCTGAAGGAAATGGGTTGCCAAATTGAGGTAGATCATGTTATAGGGGCTACCATCACTGTGGATGAATTACTGGAACATTATGATGCCGTGTTTGTTGGTGTGGGGGCCGGTTTGCCCAAGTTTATGAAACTGGAAGGAGAAAATTTGGGAAATGTATTTTCAGCAAATGAATATCTTACCAGGATGAATTTAATGAAAGCCTATAAATTTCCGGATTATGATACTCCTATGCCCAGTGGAAATAATATTGTAGTAATTGGTGGTGGCAATGTTGCTATGGATTGTGCCAGAACCGCTATTCGAACCGGAGCAAAAGATGTAACTATTGTTTACAGGAGGTCACGGGAGGAAATGCCTGCCAGAGAAGAGGAAATACATCATGCCGAAGGGGAGGGTATCAAATTCAGGCTGTTAACAAGTCCGGTACGTTATATCGGTACAGATCATAAAACAGTAAAAGGGCTGGAATGTATAGAAATGCAACTTGGTGAACCCGATGAATCGGGTAGGAGAAGACCTGTTCCCATAGAAGGGTCCAACTTTACCCTGGATTGTGATCTGGCTATCGTAGCCATAGGTGCAGATGCCAATCCGACAATATTCCGGTCAACTCCGGATATTGAGAGAAATAAGTGGGGGTATATCAAAACGGATCCCCAAACCAATGAAACAACAAAGGAATTCGTTTATGCGGGAGGCGATATCGTTACAGGATCGGCTACCGTGATTGAGGCAATGGGTGCAGGTAGGCTGGCTGCCCGTGCTATGCATCAAAAATTATCCGGAATTCCCGGGAAGAAGAAAGTAAAATGAATTGACTTACAGATAAGTTTTCATAAATCTTGAATGATGATGTCTTTTGAGTAATTGTGATATTTTATATTTGTTAACAAATAGGGAGCACATATGAGAGAATTTTCAACCGTGAACGATATACTTGATTTTGCAATAAATTCCGAACAGGAATCTGTTGATTTTTATAAAAATCTTGCAGAAAATGCCACGAATGAGGATATGCGTGAGGTATTCAATCAGTTTGCCCAGGAAGAAATCAGCCATAAGACAAAGATAATGAACATTAAGGAAGGGCAAACCTACAACCTGCCCGGGGAGAAAATAGAAGATTTAAAGGTGAGTGATTATGTGGTCAGTGTAAAGCCGCATCCGGATATGAATTATCAGGATGCCCTGATATTGGCGATGAATAAAGAAAAAGCCACATTCCGGCTTTATATGGATCTATCTGAAAAAGCAGAGAGCGAAGAAATGAAAGAATTGTTTTTGACCCTGGCTCAGGAGGAATCCAGGCATAAACTCCGGTTTGAGCTGGAGTATGATGATTACGTTCTCAGAGAAAACTGATGATGCAGCTATCTGGCAATCTTTTGATGATTGTGGCTTTGGATATTACCCGCTCATTATTCTTTTAGAACGAATTTTTTTATTTTGGATGAAGCTTTATTACTTTTGTAGGACAATTAAATTCAATAAAAGGGGTGAAAGCATTTAAAGTATATGCATTGATTGTAACACTCGTTCTTTTTTCTTCGTTTTCCGGAATAGCCCAGGAGGATAAGGTTAAGGTGGAGCGATCAGAGGAGAAAGTCGTTATTGAGGGAGAAGTGTTTTACCTGCATATTGTGAAGAAGGGACAAACGCTTTATTCTATCAGCAAAGCTTATAATGTTGGTCAGAAAGAGATAGCGCGGAACAATCCCGATATTTTAATGGGATTAAATCGCGGACAGGCTCTAAAGATACCTTTTTCCCCTGAGAAGGATGAAGAAGGCGAAACAAGGGATACAGCTCAATATTACTACCACGAAGTAGAAGAAGGGGAAACGTTGTTTTCTCTTTCCCGGCGATATAAGATTTCGCAGGAAGCAATCAAAAAATTTAACCCTGTGTTGTTGGAGGAAGAATTGAAAGCCCGCCAGATTGTGAAAATACCGAAGGAACAGGCACAATTGTCTGAGCAGGATTCAACAAGGGCCAAGACCGTATCAGGGGAAGATTATATTTCACATGAAGTAAAGGAAAAGGAAACCCTTTATTCCCTTTCCAAAGAATATGGAGTGGAAATCAGAGATATCATTCAGGCCAACGAGCAATTACAGGATGAGGAATTACAACATGGTTCAGTCATCAAAATACCCAAAGAAGAAGAGGAAAAGGATGAGGAAGAATGGTGGGCTCACGTTGAAGATCCAGTGGCTTATGACACGATACCATCACATTATCAGACAATGAGTGACTTTACACCCACATGTGATTCTTCCGATTACTTCAAGAACAATGTTGTGGAAGTGGGCGTCTTCCTGCCTTTTTTTCTGGAGAAGAATGCGGAGAAATTTTATATTGACAGTTCCAGAACCGATGATGAAGGGGAGAAAATCTACAAAAAAGTTGAAAGAGACTCATCCTATATCTACTCACGTTCTCAGAATTTCATCAGGTTCTATGAGGGCATGCTTGTTGCCCTTGATTCGCTGGCTAATAAAGGAATATCCGTTAGACTGAAAGTTTTTGATACGGCTAATGATCCCGGTAAAGTAAAGCAGATCCTATCGGATAACTCTCTGGAGAACCTTGATTTGATCATCGGTCCGGTATATCAGGAATGTTTTTCCGTAATGGCCGACTTTGCCAAAGAAACGGAGACTCACATCATCTCCCCGTTTTCCAGGGAAAGTGAGATCTTAGCGGATAATCCCTATGTGATCCAGATTTATCCTTCAAGAGAAGCACAGCTTGATCAGTTCATTTCTCATATTTCCACTTATAGTGACAAAAATATGATTCTGGTTCACTCAGATGATAGTCTTTATTACCCCAGGGTCAGGAGGTATAAACAAAGGCTTTTAAATCGGATGTCGCAGGATACTGCCTTTGGAGATGTACGATTTAAAGAAGTTGCATTTAAAGATAGTATACTTTATTTAGAACAGGCCGTGAATAAGGGCGAAGAAAATATTATTATGGTTCCTTCCGAGGATGAAGCTTTTGTTACGGATGTGGTAACAAACCTGAATACTCTTGCCAAACAGGATTATGATATGCGGGTTTTTGGTTATTTCAACTGGGAGGATTTTAATAATATTGAACTGGAATATTTCTACAACATCAATTTATCCTTGTTCACCTCATTTCATATCGATTACGAGACTGACATTATTAACCCGGTTATCAGAGATTATAGAGCAATGTTCAATTCAGAACCCGGGTCTTATGCCTTTCATGGGTTTGACATCGGTTATTATTTCCTGAATGCGCTCTACCGTTTTGGAAGAGATTTTGAAAAATGCCTTCCCTACTACGACATTCCCTTGTGCCATTCCAATTATGAATTTTACAGACCCTACCGGCGGGGTGGTTTGGAGAACGTGTCTCTTAATATTTTAAGATATAGGGATAATCTAACCATTCAAACCATTGATCTGAATAAAACCTTCGATTCTGTCATGAAACCAGAGTGATTCCCGATTCCTTTGCCATTTTGCTGTTTTAAGACCTTTGTGCGTGTCATAAAAACGGGCTTCCGGTTGGGTAAATTTTTAAAATTGTCTTATCTTTAAAGCTTTTAAAACAATATAAGAAAGGAGTAACAATGTCAAATTATCATGAGCCTGTTAATGAATTAAGTGAAGAAGCCCGAAATTTTACAAAGGCTTTAAATAGCCTGAAAGAAGAAATAGAGGCTGTCGATTGGTACCATCAAAGGGTGGACACAAGTAATGATCAAACTTTAAAACAGATTCTGGCCCACAACAGGGATGAGGAAATAGAACATGCCTGTATGGCTCTTGAATGGTTAAGAAGGAATATGCCTGGCTGGGATGAGGAACTCCGTAACTGGTTGTTCAGGGAAGGCGATATTGTTCATGAGGAACAGGATGGAGATCAGGGTGAGACAGACACAACACAAAATAACGATTTAGGTATCGGTCAATTAAAGTAAAAGGAGGATATATGGATATATTAAGAAAGTCTTTAGCACCCATTACCCAGGAAGCCTGGGAAGAGATCAATGAACAGGCGAAGGTGGTATTTCAAAATGTACTTACAGCCCGTAGAATTGCTGATGTGGAGGGACCGAAAGGTTTCGGCTTTGGCGGTGTCAGTCTTGGAAGGCTTGATGTGGATGACAATCAGAAGGAAAATGCTGTAAAGTATGGCATCAAACGTATCCAGCCCCTGGTGGAGACCAGAAAATCATTTAACCTAAATATATGGGAATTGGATGATGCCGTCAGGGGAGCTGCTGATGTTAATTTGGAAGAAATGGAGAAAGCCGCCCGGGAAATTGCTGAATTTGAAGAGAAAGCCATTTATTTGGGGTTTGAGAAAGCTTGTATTAAAGGCTTAAAGGAAGTTTCCGATCATGATACGATGAAATTTCCCGGAGAAGAAAAGGAAATATTGAAAACGTTGGTTGATGCCATTAGCGCAATGAAAGGTGCTTTTGTTGAAGGACCTTATCATCTGGTTTTGGGAAATGATAAATGGCAGAGTCTTCACATTCATACCGGCGGCTATCCGTTGAAGCGCCAGGTGGAGGATGTTATCGGTGGCCAGATCATTCTGAACCCCAATGTTAATGAAGGATTTTTGGTATCAGGACGTGGTGGTGATTTTCAGTTGACGCTCGGCCAGGATCTTTCAATAGGATATGAATCACACAATGAAAAAGAGGTACGATTGTATTTCACCGAATCTTTTACTTTCAGAACTCTGGATCGCGCAGCAGTGGTTGTGTTTGAATGATACAGATGTTGCTGTCAATTTCCCTGGGGTGTATTGGAATGGAAAATATGCTTACATTTTCCCTTCCCTATACACCCTTTTCAAGCTTGACCCCCGGGAGATGGAAGAGAGAAACAATTCATACCTCCTTTATTTTTCAGAATTATTCTTGAATAATTCAGGTGGGTTAGCTCGCACCCTGATAAAGCATGTTACTCTTTAGAGCGATTCTAAATAACAGCCCGGATTTTTCTGATAAACCTCAGAATTTGGATGCAAAAGCTCCAGAAAGATAGTATGCGCGTGAAAATTCTCCGGATAAACATGATTTTTATCATTTCCTTGCGTTAGAAACCATTCTATTTTTAGAAACAATTGAAATGCAAATTAACAAAAAAGAAGTGTTATAAAAATAACAGTGTTAGAAAAATAACAGTAGTAACAACAAAAAATTGTGAATATGCCTGAAATTAAAGAATTAGTCAAAGATTTGGCCAGCCAACACGGAAGAGAGCGTGAAAGTTTGCTCCCCATTTTACAGGGAATTGTCAAGAAGGAAAGACATGTTTCAGAATATGCCATGGCTGAAGTAGCCAGGGAACTGGATATGTCTGCAGCGCTTGTTTATGGTACGGCAACTTTTTATTCCTTTCTGGATATTGAACCCAGGGGAAAATATGTGATTCGGTTATGCCGAACCATTACATGTGATATGCATGGTAAAAAGGAGATTATGGACACGCTTAAGGAGCTGTTAAAAATTAACGTCGGAGAAACTACCAAGGACAATCGTTTTACCTTGCTTGAAACCAATTGTCTTGGTTGGTGTCACAAAGGCCCTGCCATGCTTATCAATGAAAAGGCCTATACCGAGTTGACTCCTGACAAGGTAAGTGAGGTTATTGAGGAGTATATGAAGCAAGAAATTGAATAACAAATAATTTAAAAAACATCCGTTATGCAAGATACATCGAGAAAACTTAAAAGGGTTGACTTAATATTCACAGAAGATTGCAGCTATAGGGACGTTCTTGAACAGTCTCTTAAAAGACCAAAAGAAGAGATTATCCAGGATATACTTGATTCCGGGTTAAGAGGCCGTGGTGGTGCCGGCTTTCCTACCGGCTTGAAATGGAAATTTACCGCCCAGGAAGAAAGCGATGAAAAGTTCGTCATCTGTAATGCCGACGAGGGAGAACCCGGAACATTTAAAGACCGTGAAATATTGTTGCGCGTACCTTACAAGGTTTTTGGCGGTATGGCTGTTTGTGCCTATACCATTGGTGCCAGGGAAGGATATATGTACCTTAGGGGAGAATATGAATTCCTGAAAGAGGATATACAAAATAAAATTGATGAATTCCACAAAACGTTGGATGATATCGGATTCGATTTCAGAATTAAACTTCTTTTAGGCAGTGGAGCTTACATCTGTGGTGAGGAAAGTGCCTTGTTTGAGTCTATGGAAGGCAAAAGAGGAGAACCAAGAAACAAACCTCCCTATCCAACCCAAAAAGGATTCAGAGGCGAGCCCACAGTGATTAACAACGTGGAAACACTGGTTTATGCCCTGATGATCTGTAACGTTGGGGCACAAAAATTTCATGAGCTGGGAACCGCCGATTCACGCGGATCCAAGGTGTTTTCCGTCTCAGGCGATACACCCATTCCCGGGATCTACGAGCTGGAACTGGGAATGTCACTGGCCGAATTTGTTGAAGAATTTGGCGATGGAGATACCAAATCCGTTCAGGTCGGTGGCGCCGCAGGTTTCTGTGTACCCAGGAAAAATTTCAATGACACCATTATTGGTTTCGAAGGGGTGCCTACCGGGGGTTCCATGATGCTTTTCAACAGCTCCCGTTCTATGTATAATGTACTGCGTAATTATGTAGAATTTTTCCGTGAAGAATCCTGTGGTCAGTGTACTCCTTGCAGAGTAGGTTGCCAGCAATTGCTTAAGGGAATTGAAGAGGTTAAAAGGGGCACTCAACCCACTACATATTTACAAACTTTGATGAGGTTGACTGAAGTGATGAAAATGACTGCAAAATGTGGATTGGGTCAGTCCGTGGCCAACTCATTCTCATCCATTGTGGATAACTTTAAAGAGGAAATGATATATTAATCTTTTGTCGAATACAATAAAAAATAATGATATAATGGCTGAAAAAGTAAATTTAAAAATAGATGGCATTGATGTAAGTATTGATAAGGGACTTACCGTTCTCGATGCCTCAAGAAAACTGGGTATTCATATCCCCACCCTTTGCTATCATGAAGATCTTTGTGTTGCAGGAAACTGCCGGGTTTGCATGGTAGAGCGGGAAGGAGCTGACAATCTGATTCCTTCCTGTGCAACACCTGCTGAAGAAGGAATGGAAATTTATACCAATACGCTTAAGGTGCGTCGTGCAAGGAGGTACATTGTGGATCTGCTGCTTTCTGAACACAGAGAAGACTGCACAAAGTGTTACAAAAATGGCAATTGTGAATTACAATCCCTCGCCAGCGATACCATCATCAGCGGGGAGTACCTTTTTGCAGATCTGGTTCCTGATAAAAATCTGACCATCGATCAGTATTCTCCTTCCATCATCAAAGACGATGGAAAATGCGTACGTTGCCAGCGGTGTGTTCGTACCTGTACCGAGTTACAACACGTAAGTGCCTTGGGTGTAGCTTACAGAGGAAATGAAATGAAGATCTCCACTTTCTTTGAAAATCCGATGATCGATGTGGTTTGTACCAATTGTGGGCAGTGTGTAAACCGTTGCCCTACCGGTGCTTTGGTTGAGCGCAATTATATTGACCAGGTTTACGATGCCATTTACGACGATAACACGCATGTTGTTGTACAAACTGCACCCGCCGTCCGTGTGGCATTGGGTGAAGAGCTCGGCTTTGATGTGGGAGAACGTGTCACTGGTAAAATGGTGACCGCTCTGAAACGCATTGGTTTTGATTCCGTTCTGGATACCGATTGGTCTGCCGACCTGACTATTATGGAAGAAGGCACCGAATTGCTTACCAAGCTTAAGAAGGCACTTGTGGATAAAGATCCTGAAGTGAAACTGCCTATGACCACTTCCTGTTCACCCGGATGGATCAAATTTATTGAGCATACGTATCC
>JBNJFN010000069.1:0-12503 GCA_051746885.1 Bacteroidota bacterium
TGATTGGCGTCGATCTTTGACAGGTCAATGATGTCGTTAATAAGCTGCAAAAGTAAGTGCGACCTGTTCTGAATGATATTCAGATATCTATTTTGTTTATCGGGAGAGACCTGATTGTTACTCAGCAATTGCGTAAATCCCATTATAGCATTCAACGGGGTTCGTATCTCATGTGACATATTGGCCAGAAAGGCTGACTTCAGCCGGTCGCTTTCTTCGGCTTTTTCCTTGGCCGTTTGCAATGCTTCTTCTGTCCGTATCCGTTCTGTGACATCCCAAAAATACGAACGCGTTCCTGTAATGTCGTTCCCCTCCCAAAGTTCAAAGGCATCAACTTCCAGATGGATAATGGAACCGTCTTTTTTGACGCCTTTAAATTCATAATTGGCCGGAACATCCCTGCCATGCAGCCGTCCATTATGATACTGCATCACCATGTCCAGGTCGTCCGGATGCACAATGGTATGAATAGAATGATTCTTAATCTCTTCGTAAGTATACCCGAATAATTCCGCAAATTTATGGTTGAAATATTGAAAATTCCCTTCCTTATCATCTATCAAAACACCTATACCTGCTTTCTCCACCAGATTTTTATAACGTTCTTCCGATTCCTGCAAGGCTTCTTCGGTCTGTTTCTGCTCAGTGATATCTTCCGCCGAACAAACCACATATTCCACCCGGCCATGCTCATCCAGTTTCGGTTTTTTCACTATGGAAAGCAACCGCTGCTCATTGGATGCGTTTGGTACCCATTCTTCTGTTTGTATCGGTTTACCCGCAGAAAATACTTCCCGGTTTCCCTGGATGCAGACTTCTGCAACATCTTTTGGATAAACATCATACAGATTCTGAAAAGACAGCTCATCCTGTGTGGTTCCGTTGAAATCCGCATGGGCTTTATTCACGGCACCATATATATGCTCATCTTTAAGGTACCAGATCTGTGTGGGAATATTATCAAGGAGAATACGCAGTTCCCCACTTTCCTTTAAAGCATTAACCTGTTGCTCCAGCCTTTCCTTCTCTTCTTTTAATGCTTCGTATGTGGGTTTATTTTTTTTCATACAAGGCAATATTACAAAAATTATACCTGTTAACTTACACGGCGGATTCAATTTTTGAGAAACGGACGATATGTTTACTCCAATCCCTCTTTTACCTCCATAAAAAATTGCCTGCTTTTAAAGAATTGCATTCATTCAAAACAACCATGGGGTTTACCACGACGACATCGGCGATTATTCCACCAACGAGCCCACCATGGACGGCACTGCCGGAGCTATTCTGATATTTCTAAATTGGCGTACCCTCCCTTACCTCCCTTGAAAAGGGGAGGTGATCGGCCAGTGCCAGAGTCAAAGGTTTTTGCTTAATGGTCGGGTAAACGATTATGCTATCACTTCTAAAAATTTTGTTTTTTTAGCAAAGTTTTGCTGCATTTTAAATTCTAAATTTTTGATAAGCCTTTCTTTTGGCCGATCATAAAAATCGTTTGATTAATATACTTGAACCACATAAGGTAGTTAACATAGGTTTAACACATAGAAAGAAATATTGTTAATAACAAAAAATTTTTCCTTAAGTAAACAAAGAAGGTCAAAGAACCTTGTTCAAAAATTTGTCTTCTCAATTGCCTGATGAATGATAAATCTATGTGAAATCCTATCTTTCCTATGTGGTTCAAAAAAAATAAAGTTAACCACTAAACTCTTAGCATGGTACTTATCATCAGGTTAGGAGAAATTTGTTTGCAGCTAAAGCTGCGGTATGAATAAGGCAAGTTGTTTAACAGAGACTCTTAAACCAGCATCTGACTTTATGGACAGGCTCAATTTAGTGGCTACAACACCAGGCTTTTTGCTCTACGCTCTCCGCCCTAAGCCCTAAGCTCTTTGCTCTTGTATGCTCTTTGCTCTTCGCTCTGTGCCCTCCTCAGTAGGCTCTGGCAAAAATCACCCTTTGCCGTGAAGGTTTACCGGAGTATATGCATTTTCCGTCTTCTTTCTCTCCGTCAATGGGTACACAGCGTATGGTGGACTTGGTTTCATCCTTTATTTTCTGTTCTGTTTCGGCTGTACCGTCCCAGTGAGCTTCAACGAATCCTCCCTTATTGATCATAATATCCTTGAATTCCTCCCAGTCATCTACCCGATACGTATTGGTCTTCCGGAAATCCAGTGCTTTCTGATAGATCTGTTGCTGGATGGTGTCAAGCAGATTTTCCACATGATCCACCACTCCATCCTGACCAATCAATTCTTTTTCCAGGGTATCCCTTCTGGCCACTTCCACCGTGTTATTTTCCATATCCCTGGGTCCGATCGCCAATCTTACAGGCACTCCCTTCATTTCATACTCGCTGAACTTCCAGCCGGGAGTCTGTGTATCCCGGTCGTCATACTTCACAGTAATGCCTCTGTCCTGTAGCTGTTGTTTGATCTGATTTGCTTTTTCACTGATCTGGCTTAACTGGGCATTCTTTTTATAGATGGGAACAATTACCACCTGGGTTGGTGCAAGCTTGGGAGGCAGCACCAGTCCGTTGTCATCAGAATGGGCCATGATCAGAGCTCCCATCAAGCGGGTGGAAACCCCCCATGAAGTAGCCCAAACATAATCCAGTTTCCCGGATTGATCGGTAAAGGTAACATCAAAAGCTTTTGCAAAGTTTTGTCCCAGAAAATGGGAGGTACCCGATTGAAGCGCTTTCCCGTCCTGCATCAGGGCTTCGATGGTATAGGTTTGTTCCGCGCCGGCAAACCGGTCTGTATCGGTCTTGGTGCCTTTTAATACAGGCATAGCCATCCAGTTTTCGGCAAAATCCGAATATACGTCAATCATTCTCTTGGTTTCCTCCAGGGCTTCTTCCTTGGTTGCATGAGCCGTATGGCCCTCCTGCCATAAAAATTCAGCGGTCCTGAGAAACAAACGGGTTCTCATCTCCCATCTAACAATATTGGCCCATTGGTTAACCAATATGGGAAGATCCCGATAAGATTGAATCCAGCCCTTATAAGTATTCCAAATGATGGTTTCTGAAGTGGGACGTACAATTAACTCCTCTTCCAGTTTGGCATTTTCGTCGACTACAATCCCCTTGCCATCTTCATCGTTTTTGAGGCGGTAATGGGTAACCACCGCACATTCTTTAGCAAAACCTTCCACATGAGAGGCTTCCTTTGAAAAAAACGATTTGGGTATAAACAGGGGGAAATAAGCATTGGAATGACCCGTATCCTTAAACATCTTGTCCAATACCGACTGAATCTTTTCCCAGATGGCAAATCCATGGGGTTTAATCACCATACAACCCCTAACGGGGCTGTTCTCTGCTAAATCTGCTTTCGTTACAATATCGTTATACCATTGTGAATAATTTTCTTGTCTGCTCGTAATTTCTTTTGCCATTTTGGAATAATATTTGCTATATTTATGAATACAAAAATAATCATTAACTTGGTTGCAAATTAAAGAAATTAAATTTTAATAATAAAAAAAGGAAACAGGCGAATTTTAACACAATAATATTTGATATGTTATACTCGTTATGTTAAATAAAAGGAGATTGTAATGATGAAAACAAGAAACATATTAACTTTGATAGTAGCTGCCGTAATCTTCTCCTCATGCTCAATGACATTGCAGCAGAGAAGGGTGGCTGACGAATTATATCAAAACCCCGATAATCAGCAGCAGGAAGAACAGACATATGCCGAATTTTACGATGAAGCGGAAAACGTTCTGAGGGAAAGCCCGGAAGAAGAGGAAGTGGATTCTGTAATCTATGAAGACAAAACAAAATCTTCCGGAAACCCTTATCAGGATATATTGGTAAACAATTATGACGAGGCTTACCAAAGAAGGCAAGATGCTTCCAGAAGCCTTTCATACGGAATGTCTGACTGGTACGGAACGTATTATTCCAATGATTTCTGGTATGCCTCTGCCTACGATCCGTCCTTTTACAATGTTATTGTAATGGGCGATGAGGTATGGGCGGAACCCAACTGGCTCACCGGGCATTTCAGTACAGGCTGGAAATACGGGAGTTTTTACAATTATCCCTACTATGGCCGGAGCTTTATGAATCCATACCGAAGCACTTTATCCATGACAGGCATTTACGGCTTTAACTCTATGGGTCACGGTGCATACGGCTATAATGCCTTTGGGCGAAGTCCGTTTGGATACAGTTCATTCGGATATAGTCCATATAGATATAGTTCTTTTGGATATGGATATAGCCCGTTTGGATATAGTCCTTATGGTTACAGTTCCTTCGGTTATGGTTCATACTACGGGATGTCGCCGTTCTATTCCGGCTATAATAATTATTATAACACGCTTCAGCAGCAAAGAATGCTTCAGGAATATGAGCTCAATGATGAAGGCAGAGTGGCCAAGTTCTCAAATCATTCACAAAGAATAAGAAAAAGCGGAGATGCCGGAGAAACCGATAACAAGTCCAGATCCTATATCAGAGTTCAGGATAGCAGAAGCTCCGGGTCTGACGAAAGATCGAGCCATTCTGTGAGAGTTAGAAGGAACGATGAAAGAGCAAGTTCAAAGTACGTAAAAACAAGAAATGAAAATACTTCATCCAGGAGGCCAAGGTACAACAGGCCCAAAAATGAAGCCAATTATGAGCAGGCAAAAAATGAAAGGGTAAGAAGACAAAGCACAAACACTTCTGACAGAAAAAAATCCTCAACTTACGATAATGGAAATTCAAGAAGTTCAACAAGAAGCTCGATAAGTTCCGGAAATTCAGGCAGTAGTTCAAATTCTTCCGGATCTACAAGATCTTCCTCAGGTTCTTCTTCGAATTCAGGAAGGAAGCGAAAATAACCATTAAATAAAACTTATATAGTGCCCCATAACTTATGTGGGGCACTTTTTAATATCAATATCAGGTAAAATTTCTTATTATCATGAAAAAAATAATCCCAATTGTAATATTTATATTTGCTCAGTTTTCAATGAGTACTGCACAGGAAGTTGAAGTGGAATCAGCCATCAGAAACTCCCAGAACATATACGAAGGTTCGGCCCGTTTTATGGGCATGGGAGGAGCCTTTACGGCTCTCGGGGCCGATCTTTCATCCATAAGCCTTAACCCGGCAGGTGTAGGTGTATATACCGGGTTCCAGATGGAATTTAGCCCCTCGTTTCAATACCAGCAAACCGATACACGCACACGGTCTTACCGGAATGAGGTATTTAAAAATGAGGAATTCGGTTATAACCTGAATTTTAACAACGTCGGTCTTACGGGTTCTTATGCGCTGAACAGCCCGGGATGGAAAAACATCAATTTTGGATTGGGTTACAATACCATGAACAATCATACCAAGAGAGTAAGAACCGAGAATTTCAACAGGGTCAATTCCAAAATGCACGAGTTTGTCAGCAATGCCAACAGAGGAAATATCAGAGATGCTAATGAAGATCTCGCATGGCAAACCTATTTACTCAATTACGACAGTACCTTTGCAGAATATTGGAGCTATGTTACTGATGAAATGAATTACAGCGATACCGCTTCATCAGTAGAGGAAATCGGAGTCGATCAACAAAAAAATATGGACAATGATGGCAGCCTTGGAGAATATTTCTTTTCTGTAGGCGCCAATTATGAAAACAGTCTGTATCTTGGTATGAGTGTGGGAATCCAGCGGTCAAACTACTCTTACAAAAGCACCTACACTGAATCGGAAAGAAATGATCAGGTGCCTGATTACAGCAGCATGAACTTCATTCAATACGAAGACCATTCCGGTACGGGCTATAATTTTAAGCTGGGAGCCATTTACAGGCCTACAGATTTCATCAGGGTGGGAGCTGCTTTCCACTCCCCCACCTATTTCAATGACCTGAACTATAACTGGTACAACAGTTTAAGAGCCAGGTACGACAATGGGGATGATTTACAGGCAAGCAGTGAACGGAGTGATTTCTCCTATAAATTAATCACCCCTTCAAAAATACTGGGAGGTGTAGCCGTCAGAATAAAAGATATGGGCCTGATCAGCGCCGATTATGAAAGAGTCAATTATGGCAGAGCCAGATTAGAGGAAAAAGAAGGCGATATACCTTTTGACTATGAAAACGACAGCATAAGCAATACTTTTGGAACCGCCAATAACTTAAGGCTTGGCGGCGAACTCAGGCTGAACAGCTTCTATGTCAGACTGGGATATGCATTTTATCAATCGCCCTATAAAGATGAATACAGCAATTACCAGTCGGACCGGCAACAATATTCCGGGGGGCTTGGATTCAGGGGAAACAGTTTCTTTATAGATGCTGCTTATGTAACCAGTGCCTATACCAGAGAAAAACAGCTCTTTTCAACCCTTCCCAACCTGAGCGAAATAGACTTTACAAACAACAAATTCATTGTTTCGCTGGGCTTCAGGTTTTGATGTAACACCACTTTGTACTTGTTTTCATCATATCATATATCCCCTTCGGTCTTTCGGTTCCGAAGGGGATATTTTTTTTCAACAATCCATTCAATTGAACGTTATAGATGGGTGAGTGAGTTAAATTTGGAACAATATTTGAAGCTTTTTTGGTGTTATATATAATGAAATTTGGTTTAACCCTCAATAAATATTATAGAGATGAAAACAAGAACATTATTTTCCTTATTCATAATCGCCGCCATATTTTCTTCCTGCACAACAACTTTGCAACAAAGAAGGGTGGCTGACGAGCTGTATGAAAATCCTCCCGATACCTATCAGGAGGAACAGGTTGATCAATCCGGTCAGTACAGGGATCAGGCAGAAAGATCAAAAGACACACTTGATCGTAAAAAAGATCGTTACGGATATGTTCCCAACAGAGGATATCCTTATTATTATAGGCCTTACTGGTATTACAGGGATTTTCATCCTTATTATCCCTTTTATGGATATGGCTATGGCTATCCCTGGTACGGATCAGCATTCTTTGGTTACCATTCATACTGGCATTCACCGTACTACGGGTATTATCCGTATCATCCCTACTATTATTCAACCTATTCTCCCAGAACACGGCAAAGAAAGACTTCTTCAAGTATCATCAACAATACCAGAAAGGTTAACAACTCCTCACCCCATACCCAAAGAATCCAAAAAATTGTTTCTTCACCGGAGAATAAATCCTCAACCAATTCTGGTCTGAGCATACCTTCTGACAGGAAGGTGCGAATGCCCCTGCGTACCATAAGAGCAACCGACGGAAATAGCCGGGTGCAAAATTCCCGTTCAGGAAAAAGGATGAATTATATTCGCCCATCAAACATTCAAGGTACCCCCGAAAGAAAATATAACATTATGCCGCGGAATCCGCGGCAACAAAATACCGGAACTCCACTGATCAAGAAAAGCAGCCCTGTTTACAGGAACCCCGTCTACAGAAGCCCTGTCCGTTCGGTAAACCGGATGCCTCAAATAAGGCCTTCAGGATCAACAAGGAGCAGAAAATAAGCCCTTAAAGCATAAAATTTTAGATTTCCGCCTTATTGTAAAATTATATTAAATCCCCGGCATAAAACATTTTCAAACATCAATGCCGGGGATTTAATATAGTCCTATTCACCCCACCCCTTTTTTCAAATCAATATATATTTTATCTTTGTCGCAGTTTTTAATCCTATGATCATTCATGTTTTAAAAATATAAGGTAAACTGTTTTTTAAAATCAGCCTGTTATTTATTAGTGATTGGCTGAGAATTTATATAAATTCGCAAATAAGGATTAAAAGCAATTATAAATTAAAGACTTGCCTGCAAGTCGAAGTAAAAAGCCCACTGTATGGATAGCAAGGAGAACCACAAATCTAACTCGGCGCAGAATCAACCAATAAACGAGGTTGAATCTGTAACCCAAGACAACACTTCGCAAGATCAGTTTGAGGGGGATGATAAAGAAGACAGCACGGTTAATCAGGATAAAAGAGTCCACCCGAAGCAGGACTCAGGTACAGATGACGGGGAACAGGAAGAGGGAAAAGATCTTCAGGATTTTCCGGATCCCCAAAAAACTGCCCGGGAAACGCCCGATATAGATTATACCACTTATACCAAGCAGGAATTGGTTGACCGGATAAAAGAACTGGTTGATTCTGACGACATCACCAACATCAGGAAAGAAGTGGATGTCATTAAAGCCACTTTTTATAAAAAACAGCGGGCTGATAATGAAGAGAACAATAAAAAGCACATCAGCGAAGATGGCCAGCCGGATAATTTCGAACCCGAAAAAGATCCTCTGGAAGAAGAATTAAAAAATCTGCTTAAACGCTTTAAGCAACGGAAAGCTGAGGCCAATAAACAAATCGTAGAAGAAAAGAAAAAAAATCTCGCAGAGAAATATCAGATCATTGAAGAACTTAAAAACCTTGTCAACAAAAAGGAATCGATGGATCAAACTTTTAAGGAATTTCGGGATCTTCAGAGAAGGTGGAAAGAGACCGGACCCGTTCCCCAGAACAAGGAAAAAGTTTTATGGGCCACATACCATCATCACATTGAGAAATTCTACGATTTCGTCAAAATCAATAAAGAACTGAGGGATCTTGATTTGAAAAAAAATCTGGAAGCCAAACTGGAGCTTTGCGAAAAAGCTGAGAAACTGAAGGAAGAAGACAATATTGTAGAAGCCTTCAATACGCTACAGGATTATCACGCCCAATGGAGGGAAATCGGACCCGTTCCCTATGCGAAAAGAGAGGAAATCTGGCAAAGATTTAAGGAGGCAACCCATACAATCAATAAGCGCCATCAGGAATATTTCAAAGAACTGAAAAAACAAGAAAACGAAAACCTGGAAGCAAAAAAGAACATTTGCGAACAGGTTGAAGAAATTGCTGAAAAGAAAATTGATAGCCACAGAGAGTGGAATCGACATACACGACAAATACTTGACCTTCAGAAAGAATGGCGAAACATCGGCTTCGCTCCCAAAAAATATAACCACAAAGTTTATCATCGTTTCAGAAGAGCATGTGACCAGTTTTTTGACCGGAAAAGGAAGTTCTATGATCAGCACAGAGAATGGCAGGAAAACAATTTAAAGAAGAAAAAGGAATTGCTTGCCCGGGCAGAAGAATTAAAAGACAGTACCGATTGGGTTAATACAAAAAAAGAACTGGTCCGCCTCCAAAAAAAATGGAAAGAAATAGGACCTGTTCCCAAAAACGAGGCAGATAAAATCTGGAATCGCTTCAGGGGAGCTTGTGATCACTTTTTCCAAAGAAAAAAACAGCAGGATAATGCCGTGAATAATGATTTCGAAAAGAATCTGGAATTAAAAAAAGATTTAATTCAAAAAATATCCAACTTTAAACCCTCCGACAATATGGAGGAAAATATAAAGCAACTGCAAAATTTTGAAGACGAATGGAGTGCTATCGGATTTGTTCCCTATGAACAAAAGGATAAGATTCAGGAAGAATACCGAAAGGCCATATATAAGCAGTATGATAATCTGAACCTCGACGATAACCAAAAAGAAGTACTGAAATACAGGAGCAAGCTCAAAAACCTCCAACAAAAGCCTAAATCAGAGAATCGAATGTATCAGGAACGCGATAAGTTTATGAACAAAATCCAAAAGCTGGAAAATAATATCAATTTATGGGAAAATAATCTGGGTTTCATTTCGGCTGAATCCAATGAGGCAAACTCGATGATCAATGATTATAAGGACAAAATAGAGAAAGCAAAGAATGAAATAAACGTTCTGGAAGAAAAGATCAAATTAATTGATACATTCGATACGGAAGAAGAAGAAGAATAAATTCGAAGAAATTGGCTCAAAACACCAAATATATATTTGTTACCGGCGGCGTTGCCTCTTCACTGGGCAAGGGAATCATTTCAGCCTCACTTGGTAAATTACTGCTTGCACGGGGATATTCCGTAGCCATCCAAAAACTTGATCCTTACATTAATATTGATCCGGGTACGCTCAATCCATATGAACATGGAGAATGTTACGTTACAGAGGACGGAACCGAAACCGATCTGGATCTGGGGCATTACGAAAGATTCACAAGTGTATTGACTTCTCAGAACAATAATGTTACCACAGGTCAGATTTACCAATCGGTAATTAACAAAGAACGCAGAGGCGATTATCTGGGAAAAACCGTACAGGTTATCCCTCATATTACCGATGAGATCAAACGAAAAATCAAATTGCTCGGGAAAAGGTTCAATTATGATATGGTGATTACTGAAATAGGGGGTACGGTTGGCGACATTGAATCCCTGCCCTACATTGAAGCGGTGAGGCAGTTGAAATGGGAACTGGGACCCTCCAATAGTATAGTCATCCACCTGACCTTGGTACCCTACATTTCTGCCTCAGGAGAGTCAAAAACCAAGCCCACACAGCATTCCGTGAAAGGTTTGCTGGAAAACGGGGTTCAGCCGGATACACTGGTCCTCAGAACCGAACTCCCCCTGAATGTGGATATCCGAAAGAAAGTAGCCCAGTTTTGCAACGTGGACCTTGGGTCGGTTATTGAATCCAGGGATGTGGATACCATATACGAAGTTCCACTAATGATGAAGGAAGAGCAACTGGACCTGACCATACTCAACAAATTGGGCCTGGGTACCAAAAAAGAACCCAACCTGGATAAATGGACCACTTTTGTTAACAAATTAAAGAATCCCAAGAGACAGATTCATGTTGGGCTTGTGGGCAAATATGTTGAATTGCCGGATTCCTACAAATCCATACAGGAATCTTTTATTCATGCCGGAGCTGAAAATGAGTGCAAGGTGGAAGTTACTACCATCCATTCGGAAGATATTAACTCCGGTAATGTGAATGAAATCATGAAAGATCTTCAGGGCATTCTCATCGCTCCCGGTTTTGGGCAAAGAGGAATTGAAGGCAAAATAATAGCCGCACAATATGCCCGGGAGCATAATCTGCCATTTCTGGGTATATGCCTGGGTATGCAGTGCTCGGTTATTGAATTTGCCCGAAATGTCCTGGGCTATAAAGAAGCAGATTCCACGGAGTTTAACCGGCGTACCCCCTACCCTGTTATTGACCTGATGGAAGAACAGAAGAATATCACCGAAAAAGGGGGAACCATGCGGCTCGGAAGTTATCCCTGCGAAATAAAAAAAGGTTCCAAAATACACAGCATATACAATGTTAACCAAATCAGAGAAAGGCATCGCCATCGATACGAATTCAACAACGCGTTTTATAATGACTTTGAAAATGCAGGAATGATGGCCAGCGGTATCAATCCCGAAACTGAGCTGGTAGAAATTATCGAAATGCCGGAACACCGTTGGTTTGTGGGGGTACAATTCCATCCCGAATATAAAAGTACAGTGCTTCACCCCCACCCCCTCTTTGTAGCATTTGTGAAAGAAATGTGCTCATAAACCTTGAATGCCTGTATTTTCTCTCACAAATTATGCCGGCCACGACCTCAAAGTTCAAAAAATAACATTATCTTCCGGGATTTTTGATAATCTTGTCAATTCAATTTATCTTTGTGACCCTAATATTATAAGGTGATATAAAATTGTATCAAAATGGATAAAAATTCAGTAATAGGGCTTGTTATTATCGCTTTTATACTTGTTATTTATGGAATTGTCAACCGTCCGTCAGAGGAGGAAAGACAAAGAATGCAGCGGGTACGGGATTCCCTGCAAAGGGTTGAACAAATGCAACAAGATACACAGGTAACTGACGAACAGCAAGAAACAGAACAGACACAACCTCAGCAGGCCCAAACACAGGAAACAACACAGGCAGGCAGCGATACCACCGAAGGTGAACTGAGGGATATATACGGACCTTTTTCGGTATCAGCCAAAGGAGAAAAGGAATTTGTTGTTCTTGAGAACAATTATATGAAGACCAAAATATCCACAAAAGGCGGAAAGCCCTACTCGGTGGAACTGAAAAATTATGAGACTTATGACGGCAGGCCCCTGGTCCTGTTCAGCGGAGATCAAAACACGTTTGGATTTAATTTCTTTGCCGATAAGCGCCAAATTGCCACAAACAACCTGTATTTCGAAGTGGTGGGCGAACAAGACTCCCTTTTTGCCGAATCAAGCGACCAAACGGTTAAATTACGATTACATGCCGGGCCGGATCGTTATATTGAATATGTATACACCCTTGGTCCCGACACCCACATTATGGATTTTAACATCCGGTTCCAGGGAATGAACCAAGTGATACCCAACAATTACACCGAGCTCGATCTGCAGTGGGACATTAACTCTCCCCGGCTGGAAAAAAGTGAGGATAACAGGCGAAATACTACCACTGTAGGGTATAAATATTATCAGGATGAAGTGAACACACTTGGTGGCATGACCACCAGTGACGAAGAAGAGGAGGAATTGCAAAACAGACTAAAATGGGTCGCTTTTAAACAAAAGTTTTTCTCATCCATTCTGGTATCGGACAACTATTTCACCAATTCAAGGGTAGAAGTAAGAGATGCGGAAGACTCG
>JBNJFN010000070.1:0-12453 GCA_051746885.1 Bacteroidota bacterium
TGAAATCGCTAAACTTTACTTTTAATGTAAGGGTTTTGCCAAATGAGCCGGAACGCTCCATCCTTCTCATAAGCTCTTTTTCAATGTGATATAAGGCAGTTATGATCTCAAAACGGGTTTGCAGGTCTTTTTCAAAAGTGCGCTCGGTACCTACCGACTTTCTGATGCGTTCGGGGTTGACCTCCCTGTCGTCGATGGCACGGGAAATGTTGTAGTAATGCAAGCCCACCTTGCCAAAATATTTGTTGAGCCAGGTAAGGGGTTTCTGTTTCAGATCGGCGCCTGTATGAATGCCAAGATGGTGCATCTTTTCGGCGGTTACACTGCCTACCCCGTGAAATTTCTCCACGGGAAGCGCTTCGATAAACTTTTCGGCTTCTTCGGGCCGAATAACATATAATCCATCAGGCTTATCATAGTCAGAGGCGATCTTGGCCAGGAATTTATTTATAGAAACACCGGCCGAAGCAGTTAATCCCGTCTCTTCATAGATCCTTTCCTTGATTTCCTTTGCAATACGGGTTGCACTTTGAATATTTTTCTTGTTTTTGGTGACATCCAGGTAGGCTTCATCCAGAGAAAGGGGTTCCACCAGGTCGGTATAGTCAAAGAAAATCTCCATGAATTCGCCAGAAACAGCCTTATATACATCCATCCTTCCCGGCACAAAAATCAACCCGGGACATTTTTGTCTTGCTATTTTGGAGGACATAGCAGAATGAATTCCGTACTTCCGTGCCTCATAGCTCGCTGCGGATACCACTCCCCTTTCACTCCCTTTGCCAACCGCAACAGGCTTTCCCTTCAGTTCCGGATTATCCCGCTGCTCAATGGATGCATAGAAGGCATCCATGTCGATGTGTATAATCTTGCGTACCAAGAAAAAGGGTTTTAAGTATATTTCTCCTTTAATTAACGATCAGATAGAAGATTAAGCATCAAATCACAAAAAACAAATTCCAAACAATAACCAATGTTCAATTTATCAATATCGAAACAAGATAATCTTAGTTTGAATATTGGTATCATTGGAATTTGAAAATTATTTGGAGCTTGATATTTGTTATTTGGAATTTTTGTTTATGATGAGTTATGGACCTTACAGATAATCCATATAACTAAGTCGTATACACCGAATTAAACATCACATAATCCGTGGTAATATCCGAACCCCATGCTGTAGCTTCAGCCTCTCCCTCGTTCAGACTGAGATGTACCTGGATGTGAGACTCCCTCAGCATTTTCTTCATCAAATTCCGGTTAAAATCTACCGGCGTACCCTTATCCAGTATCTGGATCAACTCTTTCTCGTTGCCTATATAAAGGTCAACATTAGATACGTCAAAATGAATTCCTGCATTTCCTGCAGCCATAATGATTCTTCCCCAGTTCGGATCCCGTCCGAACATAGCCGTCTTGACAAGGAGCGAATTCGATACGGTGCGGGCCAGCTTTTTGGCTGTCTGGTATGAATCAGCTTCTGTTACCTTATATTCGATAAATTTGGAAGCACCTTCAGCATCCGATATGATAAGTTTAGCCAGATGGAGCATCATTTCCGAGAGATGGTCCTCAAATATCTTAAAGTTCGGATCATCTTTCGATTTGATCTCTTTATTTTCAGCCATTCCGTTTGCCAAAACCACCACCATATCATTTGTAGAAGTATCCCCATCTACTGTAATCATATTGAAAGATGTTTCCACTGCCTTTTTAACCGTTTCATCCAGTATGGTTTTATCTATGGCGGCGTCGGTGATAATAAAAGCCAGCATAGTAGCCATATTCGGATGGATCATTCCGGAACCTTTGGCAATTCCGGCTATATTGACCTCCTGATCATCCAGGTTAAAACTTAAATGTCCTTCTTTGGCAAAAGTATCTGTGGTTAATATGGCGTTTGCTGCAAAGCTGCCTGCCTTGGGACTGTTGGAAAGTTTTGGGATGTTATCCTTGATTCCTGCTACGATATCCTCTGTAGGAAAAGCTTCTCCTATCAAACCCGTTGAAGCCACCAGCACCGACTCTTTATCGATGCCGAGGCCTTCGGCAGTGGTTTGGGCCATTGACTCTGCTCCCTGGTAACCCTGTTCACCCGTACATGCATTGGCATTTCCGGAGTTAACAACAATAGCCTGTGCCCGGTTATCACGAATGTGTTTTTTGGTCAGTTTAACCGGTTCGGCTATCACATCATTCAACGTAAATGTGGCTGAAGCATTTGCAGGAGCTTCAGAAAAAATGATGGCCAGATCCCGCCGCATCGATTTGATACCGGTGTGGGCTCCCCAGCACTTTATTCCTTTAACACTGGTAATGTTATTAAGAAGATCATTGGTATTTACCGATTTTTTACTCATATCTAAGTGTATTTTTTAAATGGTACATATATTGTTAAACTGCGATAAAACAGTAATTGCATTGATTACTTCAAACGGTTTGAATTATAAGTTTTAAATGAAACCCAAATCTCTTATCCTATAATTTATTTACGGCATGATTGGGATTAGATCAAGGGCTTCCTTTTCATCAAACCCCATCATGAGGTTCATATTTTGAACAGCCTGCCCTGCAGCTCCTTTAACAAGATTGTCAATGGCTGTAAATACCAGAATATTGCCGGTTCTATCGTCAAAAAAGGCGGCTATATCCGTGTAATTGGTCCCTCTTACCTGCTTGATCTCAGGAGGCTTTTCCCTGAGCCTGATAAAAGGTTCCTCCTGATAATACTGCCTGAATAATTCTTTCACCTCTTCATCCGATATTTTTCCTGCAGGGATGGAATAAATGGAAGTTAAAATGCCCCGGTCCACAGGCAAAAGATGGGGTGTAAACTGAACGGTGCTGTTCTCCTCTGATAATTCGCTTAATGTTTCCTGTATTTCAATGGTATGCCGGTGGCTTTTTATACCGTAAGCTTTAAAATTATCATTCACATTTGGAAAATGGGTCACTTCTTTTGGCTTCACCCCCGCCCCTGTTACGCCGGTTTTCGAATCCACAAATAACCGGTCAGGCTGAATCAGACGCTCTTTCAACAATGGATACGCACCCAAAATCGCTCCTGTGGGGAAACAACCGGGATTGGCCACGAGCCTGCCCATTGCAATGCGTTCCCGGTACAATTCAGAAAGCCCAAAAACGGCATCATTAAAACCTTCAGGATAGGAGTGCTCTATATTATACCAGTCGTAATAACTTTTTGGAGAGCTGAGCCTGAAATCCCCCGAAAAATCAATCATCTTAAACGGCCTGTCTTTCCATTTTCTTACATATTCCATAGATACCCCATGAGGCAATGCCAGAAAAACCAAATCCGGCTGGTAATCTCCGATATCCTCTGCTGACCTTAATTCAACATCACATATCCCCTGGAATTGAGGATGGATATCCGAAAATTTCTTTCCTCGATAGGTTTCTGAAGTAATGAGCTCTATCTGAATCTGCTTGTGGAAAGCCAGTATTCGCACCAGTTCCGATCCTGTATATCCTGTGGCCCCTATGATCGCTACTTTTTTCATATTACTTTGATTCTTCTTCCAGTGATTGATACATAACGTCAAGCACGGTATTCAGCTCGTTGTAGGTGATATTTAACGGAGGAACAAAGCGTAGAACATTTTCTGCCGTTGCGTTCGCGAGCACACCTTTTTTGAGCATTCTGGCTACAATGGGTTTGGTCTCAAACTCAAATTCAATCCCGATCATCAGGCCCAAACCCCGAACTTCTTTAATCCCGTACTTTTCCGGTTGGTTGTTAAGGATCTGTTTTCTCATCCATTCTCCTTTTTCTATGGCCTGTTTGGCGAGACCCTCATCCTCTATCACTTCAATAGCTGCAAGTGCGGCGGCTGTAGCAAGCGGATTGCCGCCAAAGGTAGTTCCATGATCTCCGAAACCAATCACTTCGGAGACTTTCTCATTGGTAATAATGGCACTGATAGGTACACCGCTTCCTAAGGCCTTGGCAGAAGTAAGCATATCCGGCTGGACACCGAAATGTTCTTTGGCAAAAAATTCACCGGTACGTCCCATTCCGCATTGAATTTCGTCAAAGATCAGCAGTATATTTTCTTTATCACATAGCTCCCGCAACTGCTTCATAAATGTTTTACCGGCTATATGGATGCCACCTTCTCCCTGAACAGGTTCAATGATGATAGCGGCTACATCTTCGTTAACGGCTTCTTTTACAGCTTCTATATCGTTAAAAGAGACCATACTGAATCCTTCGGGTATGGGTTCAAAACCTTCCTGCATCTTCTTCTTGCCCATGGCAATGGTGGCAAGGGTGCGTCCGTGAAAACATCCGGAAAAGCTGATTACTGTACCTCCACGATTGTGGGTATGGGCATATTTTCTTGCCAGCTTAACAGCTCCTTCATTGGCTTCGGCACCGCTATTGGCAAAGAAAATTCGGTTTAAACCGCTAAGCGTTGCAAGTTTCTCTGAAAGGAGGGCCTGTGGCTTGCTTAAATAAAAATTGGAAATATGTATGAGATCTTCCGCTTGTCTCTGAATTGCCTCTACGATGCGTGGATGACAATGCCCCGCACTGTTCACGGCAATTCCCGCCATGGCATCGATATATTCCTTGCCGTTATCATCCCACACACGGCTTCCCTTTCCCTTGATAAGGGTGATCGGAAACCGATTGAATGTCGGTAAATAATACTTTTGATCCAGTTCCTGAAAATTGGTTTTCTTCTTCTTATCCATAAAATTTATCTGGTTGATTTTATTTGACAAACCGGGTTCCCTGGATATTTTTTGTTTCCCTGATACTTTCCATAAGACGTTCGGGCTTTTTCCCATTGATGATCAGTGCTGATTCGGCTCCGTTTTCAATGGCCGTTTTGCAGGCTTCCGTTTTGGGTATCATGCCCCCTTTGATCACATCCTGATAAAGGTCATCCATGTCTGTTATCTTTAATTCTCTGATCAAAGAGGAAGGTTCGGAAGGATCTTTCAGCAATCCGTCAACATCGGTAAGCATGATAAAGTGTTTTGCTTTCAGTGCACCGGCAAGATATCCGGCAAACATATCGGCATTCACATTGTAATCCGCTCCATCTTCACCGGCTGAAATGGTTGAAACAACCGGGATAAAATCATTGTCAAGCAGAATATCAAGGAGGGAAGTATCAATATGCCTGATATTTCCAACATATCCTATGTCAACCTGATCGCCTGCCTGATCGGTATGGTATCTTTTTTCCACCTGCACCATCCTGCCATCTTTACCGGACAGGCCAACAGCCTTAAGGCCCAGTTCGTTCAACAATCGAACCAGTTTGCTGTTTACATTACCTTTGAGTGCCATTTCGATGTACTTCATGGCTTCGCCGGTAGTCTTCCTATGGCCCTCTACAAATTCCGTTTCGATACCAGCCAGCTTAAGGGTCTCTTCAATAACCGGACCCCCACCATGGACCAGAACCACATGATATCCTTTTTTGGTGAGTTCGGATACTTCTTTCAGGAGCTCACGGGTGACTGCATCATCCAGCATGGCATTACCGCCATACTTAATAAGTACCACACCTGCGGGCTGGTTTGCTTTCATCATTGCAACAAGATCATCGTATAGTTTAACAATATAATTCAAAGGTGGTGTTAAAAATAATTCAGCCACCTTATTTTGATTTAAGGACAGTATAATTCCTTTAACACACTATGTTCCCGGATTACAATACACCTGCCATAATTGGGGTGAAAGTTAAATAAATTCCTCTAACCATACAAAAAATCAACCTCTTTTGATTTCAAAATCGAGGTCCAGCTTAACTGCCAGTTCGTAAAGGTCATCTTCTACAGAATCAAGGAGCTCAATGCCTTCCCGGTCTGTCTTTTTCTCCATTGCCCTTTCAGGGTCACCCGGTATCATTACCTCAGGCTGGCCTTTAATGTTTTCTGCCTTTCGGAAAGTCTCCATCCATTTGTCCATCCTGTTTTTGAATTCCTCTTTTTCCTGAAATGCATCAATACGCATGGCACCGAAAAAATGGCCCAGTCCATCCCCTACCTGTTCATCCGGTGGTGAAAGGAAAGGCACCTGGGGGGGGACGAAGGGTCCGAAGTTAGCCCCGGAGAATACGGCAGAAAAGATATCCACAATGGAATTCAGGCAATAACCCTTGTGACTTCCGTGCACACGGTCACTGCCCAAAGGAAGCATAGCCCCTCCTTCTTTGATAATATCCGGATTCGTTGAAGATCGTCCTTCGACATCCTGCACCAGACCTTCCTCTACCGACTCCCCCTGAATTCCTTTTATGGTGAGCTTACCGCGTGCAATGGGTGTTGTAGCAAAATCAGCCACGTATGGAGGATATTTACCTGCCGGGATTGCAACAGCAATGGGATTGGTGCCCAGCAACCGTGTTTTGGAGAAGGTGGGAGCAACCAGTGGGTTGGCGTTGGTCATGGCAATACCGATCATGTCCTCTTCCAGTGCCATCATGGAATAATAACCGGCTATCCCGAAATGATTGGAATTTTTTGTGGTTACCCAGCCGGTACCTGCATTCTTTGCTTTTTCGATGGCAATTTGCATGGACCGTTTGCCTGCCACCATTCCATAAGCACCGTCACCGTCAACTACTGCCGTACTGGGTGTTTCCCTGCCGGTTTTTATATCCGGCCGGACGTTAATCCTGCCCTTTTCATACATTAAATAATAATTCTTGATCCGGATCATACCATGGGATGATATCCCCCTTCTTTCTGCAGCCACCAATATATCTGCTATTGTTGAAGCATCTTCCTCCGGGCAGCCCAGCTTCCTGAAAAACCGGCAGGTAAAATTCCTTAAATAATCTGCTGAATACATCATGCTGAAGTTTGTTAGCGAACGTCCTTGTAAAATGAGTTGGCCTGATCTGTAGCTGTTATTTCAATATTATTTAGATTCACATGTTTGGGCTGATTGACTGCAAATAGTATAACTTCGGCCACATCATCTCCGGTTAAGGGAGTAAAGTTCTCGTATGCCTTTTTTGCTTTCTCTTCATCCCCTTTAAATCTAACCAGGGAGAACTCGGTTTCCACCATGCCTGGTGAAATATTGGTAACCTTGATCTTATCCTTCAGCATATCTATCCGCATAGCTTTAGAAAGGGCCTCAACAGCGTGTTTTGTGGCACAATACACATTGCCCTTTTCATAAACTTCATGACCTGCTATGGAAGCAACATTCAGAATGTGCCCGGAACCTTGTTCGATCATTCGCGGAGCAATCTTTCGTGTGATGTAGAGAAGCCCCTTGACGTTGGTGTCGATCATCCGTTCCCAGTCATCAATCTCACCATCCTGTATATGACTCAATCCTACAGCCAGTCCTGCATTGTTAATCAACACCCGTATGTCTTTCCATTCATCGGGCAGGCTGTCAATCGCCTTAAACACCTCATGTTTATCCCTTATGTCAAAGCTCAGGATATACGCCTGCGTGGAGTAGTTTTTTTCTATGGCTTCTTTGAGGCTTTCAAGTCTTTCACTCCTTCTTCCCGTAATGATTACATTCCAGCCGTTTTCAGCCAACTTCAAGGCTGAGGCACGGCCTATGCCTGCTGTGGCTCCTGTAATTAGTGCTATCCTGCTCATATCTCCAGTATTTTTTTGGGTTCGGATGCTAAAATAAACAAAATTATAGGAAGAATGACAGATTCCAAAAAGGTCATTTACCTGTTAAATAATGTTAAAATAGCCGGTTGGTAGAACTTATAGTTTTTGTGATTTATAATTTCGAACAAACGGTTTTTGAGGCAGGCAGCTTTTGGTTATAGTCATTGATTGTCATTCAATCGTCATTCGGTTGTCATTCAATTGTCATTCGGTTGTATTTGCAGGGGATTTGGTTGAATAGCTACTGAAGTATATTATTAATACCAACATACAGGAGTTGGGTTGCGGCGGGATAAATCATTCAATTCTTAATGAAATGGCAATTTGGGGTACAGTCGGTCAATTTCCCTGTACAGTCACATTTTATACCGGTACAAACGGTATCTTTTCCGGTACAATTGATATTTCTGCTGGTACAATAGATATGTAGGCCGGTACAATTGATGTTTTAGCTGGTACAATCGATGTTTTTCCCGGTACAATTAAACTATTTGCCGGTACAATCGATATTATTAATTGTACAACAGGTATCTCTCTTGGTACAATAGAACTTTTTCCTGGTACAATTCATGTTATTACCGGTACAATGGATGTTTTACCTGGTACATCCGATATTCTTGCCGGTACAAAGGAGATATTTTCCGGTTCAAGGGGCGTTTAAGCCGGTACAATATTACTTAAATGGTGTACTCCAGAATGGAAAAGGGCTAGCAGGATATGTCTATATCAAAAAATAACCCGTCCGACCGACATGCACGATCACAAATTCAAGGGATCATTCATATTTTGCAATTTGAGTTTGCTTTCATCTTTTGGAACTGATAATCGGTCAGACGGGGTGCCTTAAAAATGACCGAATGCCTTTAGCTGCATCATCTGAGCTACCCCGGTTTGCCAACTGCTTTTTGCCCCTTGCCAACTTACACTAATTAAACCAATATGACAGTTTGGCCACCAGGGCCCGGTTCTTCTCTCTGAAGTTTTCCGGAAAATAGTTGTCGGTATAAACAATATAGAGATCAGATACGGGAGCATAACGCCACTGAAAACGAATATTGGTGTTAATGTTATCGATCTGTTCGTTATACTGCCAGAAAACGGTCAGGAAAAGGCTTCGTGTAAACGTGAGGTCAAACTTGGGCCCAAGCAGCCAGAACTCCGCATCTTTATAGGGATCAGGAAACTCCAGGTCATTGTACTCCAGGTTGAGGCTTATGCTGCCGTAAGGCTGAAGGCGATACTTGAGGTTTCCTTCCACATAACCCCGCTTCCCGTGAAAAAAGCCTCCATACCCTGCGGTGAGATCATAATTCAGCAGGCTGCGGGGATCCGACTCATACTCGATTTCCGCTTGATTCCAGCTATAATCTGTATTTGCAGCAAGGGTATCGCCTGTAGTATGGGTAGGATCAAAAGGATTACGGAGTTTAATATATTCCCTTCTGTAGTTGAGAGAAAGATTGCTTCGGTCGAGAAAAACGAATTCGTATTTGAACTGAATGGTTCGGTCAGTCAGGTCCCACTGCGGGTCAAAGATGGATTGGTACAGCACGTCGGGCCCGTGGTTGGCGATCTTTTCTGAAGAGGGATAAAACTTATATTCAGCACGCGGAGCAAGCAGATGGTAGCCCGTCCTTCTGATGTACCCGGTTTCAGCACGGTAGTCGTCACCTACGTGATCATAGGCCCAGTCCAGATCCCAGTGTTGGGTGGAATAATTGACTGTGGCCGAAGCCGCCTGCCCGTTGGAAAGGCCGTCCGGTGTGACTGAGCCGTGGTAGAAAGCCTTTCCGTTCCAGCGGTTGTTGGCGCTGGCCAGGTTGTAATCTACGCCAAATACCCGGTTGAATCGGTGATCATCCTCAAATTTTTCCTTACCGGTGGGTACAGTGAGTTGTTTGTTGATGAAGAATGCACCTACGTTGGAACGTGAAAACACCTGATGTTGCATTGTAGCCACCGTATAGTTGGCTGCCGGCACGTCGCCCCGGGTTCCTGTCTGCATGTTCATTAGCCCTATACGCATATCTTCATTCACCTTACCGCTTAAACGGGCTCCTGCATGCACCGGATTGGTGAGCCCGATTCGCCGGGAAAAGAAAGGCCGGATATTTTCCTTACCATAGCTGGTAAACAAATCTTTATTTTCCAGGAAGAACTGTCTTTTTTCCGGAAAAAACAGTTCAAACCGGTCGAGATTGGTCACCTGTTCATCCACCTCTACCTGCGAATAGTCGGGATTTACCGTAAGATCAAGTGTGAGTTCGGTATTGAGCGAGATGTTGGCATCCAGACCGGCATCGCCGGACCAGGTCTTATCTTCTCCTGCCTGGTGATCTTTAGAAACCTCACCCATCAAATAGGGTATAAGGGAGGCATGCATTTTAGGGTCCGGTGGAGCTTCTTCAAAGATAAGCGTTCCAGTAAAGGCGAGGCTTGCGGTTGGGAATTGGCGGGGCACCGGTGCCCAGCTCGACTTTTCATTTTCCTTTAAATCCAGTCTTGAAAAATTAATTCCCCATTGCTTAACTCCTTCTTTATATTGCAGGTGCTTAAAGGGTATAGCCATTTCTATGGTCCAGTAATCCTCATATTCTATAACCTCCATCTTCCATTTACAATCCCAGGTAAGCGACACATCTCCTCCTTCGGATTGCAGGCCATCCCACTTGGCACCTCCGGCAGAAGCACCAAAAGAAAAACCGTTGGTCTGATCATTGTAAGTATCCATGAAGATGAGGAAATTGTCGTTCTTCCCAAATTCAAAATCGCGCCGCATTGATTCCACTATATTCTCTCCCGGCATGCTTTCATAACACTTGACGCCGACATAGATATTCTCCTCATCATACGTAAGCCTGACGGTGGTTTTGGCATCTGCGTAACCCGTATCAATAGGCAATACCCGGTGAAATTCCTCGGCAACCTGTGATTCCTTCCATACAGATTCATCCAGCCTGCCATCTACCTTAATATCTTGATCTGTCTTTTTAATCCTTATTTGGTGGGTCTGCCGGTTATTGCTCATTTCAGAGTCAATCACTTGTTGCCCGATTGCCTCATTTGCGATAAAGGCGAGTAAAAATAAAAAGAATGTTCTCATGTTCATGCATAATAAGTTTTAGGTGCCCAGCGCAACTTGCTGCCTGGCATAAATTATTGTATTCCGATAAACAAAAACAATTATCAGAGCCCAAATTTGAGAAATTTTAGATAAAAAAGTTCCATGACGGGGAAACTTTTATTTCCATCATTTTTATTTTATTTTTATTTTTAACAAAACTTTAAAACCATCAAACAGCTATGAAAACACGACCATTCATTTTTCCGCTACAACTTATTTTTTGGGTAGTCATTACAGGCTGCCTTATCATTTCATGCGGTAAACAAAAAACAACTTATCAGCCAACCTGGGAGTCGCTCGAACAGCATGAAGTTCCTGAGTGGTACGATGATGCCAAATTCGGAATTTTCATTCACTGGGGTGCGTATTCCGTTCCTGCCTGGGCACCGGTAGGAGGTGAATCATCTTCAAGCCAGTATTCCGAATGGTATCCTTTTCACATGTATGTTGAAGGAGACACTACTTACGAGTATCACCGGCAACATTACGGAAAACTTTCGGAATTCGGATACAAAGATTTTATCCCGGAATTTACCGCTGAAAAGTGGGATCCCGACAGGTGGGCAGAACTATTCAGAGAGGCAGGAGCCAAATACGTGGTTCCGGTCGGGGAGCATCATGACGGGTTCCCCATGTGGGACAGCGACCTGACGGATTGGGATGCCAAAGACAAAGGTCCGAAGCGGGATATCATCGGAGAGCTGGCAAAAGCTGTCAGGGAAAGGGAAATGAAGTATGCACCCTCGTATCACCGGATGATGAATTATTACGATCCCAGCTTCGAAGACGGCCATTTCAACAATCCACATTTTTCAGAAGACGGCCCGGACAGTATCTTTGTTAAAAACTGGAAGAGAAGATGGGAAGAACTGCGTGACAAGTACAAGCCCGCTATCATTTGGTTTGACGGTGACTGGATGGCGCCGGTGGAAACATGGGGCACCAAGCAGATAGTAGCTGATTACTATAACGTAGCCCAAAGCTGGGACAAAGAAGTGCTTGTCAATGACCGCCTGGGTGAAGTCAGAGGAGAGCGGGGCGATTTCTATACAACGGAATATGAATATGGGATTCAGACGGACACACTGATTGAACACAAGTGGGAGTCCTGCCGGGGTATCGGCGGATCATTCGGATACAACAAGAATGAAGGCCCTGATGATTATATGTCCGTGGATGAACTGGTGGACATGCTGGTGGACATTGTAAGCAAAAATGGAAACCTTCTGCTCAATATTGGCCCGAAAGCGGACGGTACCATTCCTGATATTCAGAAAGAGCGGCTACTGGGAATAGGCGAATGGCTCAAGGTCAATGGAGAGGCCATTTACGGCACGGACTACTGGAAAACATACGGTGAGGATAACATCCGCTTCACCCGGAAAGGGGATCATACGCTCTATGCCATTGCAATGGAATGGCCCGGGGAGCAGGTAACCATTCAATCCCTGGATGAAGACATGGACGGTGAAGTCCAGTCGGTATCCATGCTGGGCGTTGACAGTGAGCTGGACTGGGAGTTTGCAGCCGAGGGCCTTACCATTCAAACACCCTCTGAGAGACCCTGCGAGCATGCGTATGCGTTTAAGATCAGTTTGAAATAATATTTGGTTCTTCTTATATATTCTCATGTACCTCATGTGGTTCAAAATATTAAACCACATGAGGCACATGAGAAAACTTATGGAATATTCTTTTGGAAT
>JBNJFN010000071.1:0-12207 GCA_051746885.1 Bacteroidota bacterium
GCAAAGAAATTTTTTTCAAATATTTTCTTTAATTCCTTTTTAAGTATTCATTGTTTTGGCTCCTTTTTGTAATTTTGTTTGAATTATCTGCTATATAAGTAATTTTTAATAATTGTTACTAATAGGGGCTTTACAAACTTTAGTGTTGAATTATAATGCAATCAATCATGCGAAATTTTATTATCCTGTTCCAGGAAAAAGAAGGCACCAGCCCATTGGTACGATTATTGAATCATTTTAAACATATATCTATTATTCATCAGGAAAATGATAGTGGTTATGAGCCCTTTAATTTTCATCAATGCGGGGCTATGCGTTTGCCTGATTTAATGTATTGTATTGAAACGATTTATAATGACGATAGGGATTTTGAGAATAAATTAAACAGGATCTATACCAAAACTGCCAGAAACCCCCTCGAATCTTTTAGTAAAGATTCATCCGTGGGATTTAAAATGCGTTTTAAGCCGCCGGTTAAGGATACGGCCGAAATTTTATGGAAATACCGGCCTTTTGAAAAAATGATGATTGATGTTTTGAAAAAGCACAACGTAATGGTTTTTATTGCTGTTCGTCAGGATATTTTCCGGTGGGCGCTATCCAAGTATCATGGAGATGGCACGGGCAAAAAAGGCCATATCCAGTTTAAGCTTGCAAGCGGCAAAGTAAACAGGGAGGATATACATAAAATTCATGTAAAACCTCGCAAGTTGAACCGTATTCTGAAAGCATGTGAATATCTGCATACACGCAAACGCGTTTTGATGAAAAAGTTGAAGCGCAATGGCATTGAAGTTTATCCTTTATTATATGAGGATTTTCTTGAAGATAAGCATTCTTTACTGGAGTGGATGAATCATATTCTTGATTTTCCGGCTTCCGGAGATGAAATAAGTTCGGTTATCCAGCAAGGAGAATACTTTCAGAAAGTTCATTCTGATGAAATTTCCGAATTTGTCACCAATCACGAAGAAATTATGGAAAAGTTCGGCAACCGCTTTGTGTCCTGGAGATAAACAATCTAAATCACTCATCGGCAGAGTATATTAATTGTAAATTTCTGTTAAAAATACACTAATAC
Source organism: Bacteroidota bacterium (assembly GCA_051746885.1). Taxonomy (GTDB): domain Bacteria; phylum Bacteroidota; class Bacteroidia; order Bacteroidales; family UBA12077; genus JAGXLC01. Next base: position 1,082 of record JBNJFN010000071.1, read on the forward strand.
AGATTACTATGAGCAATAAAAACATATTAATTCTTGCTCCTCACACGGATGATGGCGAGTTAGGATGTGGTGCGACAATTTCTAAATACCTCGAAGAGGGGAAAGAAGTTTATTATATAGCCTTTTCCATCTGTGAAGAATCCGTACCTGAGGGATACCCCGAGAATATCCTTGAAACTGAGGTGAAAAAAGCTACACGGAAGCTTGGTATAAAGCCTGAAAACCTGATCATCTATAAATTTAAGGTTAGACGATTCCCCGAATTCCGTCAGGATATACTTGAGGAGATGGTCAAATTGAAAAAGCAGATCAATCCCGATCTTGTTTTTATGCCTTCTTCCTTTGATGTGCATCAGGATCATAAAACTATATTTGAGGAGGGCAGAAGAGCTTTCAAGAATACTTCCATCCTTGGTTATGAGTTCATGTGGAACAATTTTTCATTTCACTCTACATGCTCTGTTGTGATTCAGAAAAAACACGTGGAGCAAAAGTTAGAGGCCCTCAGGCAATATGAATCTCAACAACAACGGTTTTATGCCGGGGAGAATTTGGTTTACGGATTGGCTAACTTTAGGGGCCTGCAAATTTCTCAGGAGTATGTTGAGGCATTTGAAGTGATCAGGTGGATAATAAAATAGTTCTTTAAAATTTCTTCATTTGCTTATGATTGAAAATTAATAGAGGAGCCATTTCTTATAAAGAATTTGTTATTACCTTTTTTCACCATGGTAATTAGAAGATTAAATGATTTGAAATATTAGTCCGTTATGTTTTTAATAATATATTTTTGATTTCCGTTAAGGTGCGAAACTACTATATCTTGTATGGCCCAGTTTGGATTATATGGAACTGTTGAGATCAGTTTTTTCTCAGTATTAATAATTATAAAGGAATTTCTGTTGGAGTCTATGGCGATGAAATTCTTACCTACAATTTTCGTGTTCTGGACCCACTCCATATCCTTTAGAAAATCTGGTTTTCCTTTCAGATTTTCGAATGTATAGCGATTTTGTTTTTTAATGGTTCCCGTCACAATTTCACCGCTGGCTGTGCTTGTAGCCGTAAAATTGTTTTCTTTTAATTTCATCCCCCCATGTGGATTTTTTAACTGATCCAACACTTTTACAGCCTTTCCGGTTTCCCGGCTTATCTGATAAACAGCGCCTTCATGAAAAAAAGTGCCAATGATATTGTTTTCATTTGTAGGATCATACACAACAGAATTAATGAAGGCTGCCCTTTTGGCCGTCGGTAGTACCTGATGGGCCGGGTCATCAATTAAAATATACTTTTTCCCTTCTTTTTCGAATTTAGCCGCAGTGTCTTTGTTTCTCGTCAGATATAGCTTCTCGCCGGTATCAGGGTCTCTACCATGGTCAAAATCATTTTCCCAGGCAAACCATTCTAAGGTATTTTGTTCCTCTTCTATTGAATATTCAAATATACAGTCAAATCCCGAAGAACTTATCAACAGCCTGTTCGTATCTTTTCTGTTTATATCAACCGTATGGATATAACTAAACCACGGATTTGTGAGGGTTTTTAGCTTTTCTCCCTTTAAAATATGCACTTTGTTTTCAGATGAAAAAGAAGTGATATCTTCAAAACTGTCTATACCTCTTGGCTCCGGCAATTTGGTGAGGACCTCCTGATGGGTTATCTTACCATTTTTAATCGTTAATTCAGCAACACCTCCTCTGGCTGTCTCTCTGCGATTTACACTGCCCGTTCTGTTTGATATTTTGTTCCTGTTCTTTAAATATCGCTCACGGATCGCTTGTAGATCGAAACTTTTTATCGTTATAATTAATCTGATTTCAGGATAAAAAGTAGGATCTTCCTTATATTTGGAAAGATCAATTTTTTTTACTGTCATGAGATATGGTTTAAAATTTTGGACAACCTTTCGGTAAGTTTATACCGACTGAATTTTTTAAAGTCCGTTGAGGGGTGTTTGAAGTTTAAGCTGTCGTTTTGCAACCATTGAAAATAATATTTTAAAATGGTATTTTTTATTCCTTCTTTATCGGTATAGTTCCACATAGGATCTCTTTCTGTTTCTGCCAATATCTTCGCGGCATCTCCATCTACAGGACCAATAGAAAGAATTGGAGAACAAGTTGCTATATATTCAAAAAGTTTTCCGGTGATGATGAGCTTGTTGCTATCTGTTTTGGGAACGATAAACAACAAAAGTTGAGAACGGTTCATCAGTTCGGTGGCCTGATTATGAGGCACAAATTGTTGGATATTGGCAATTTCATCCAAATTGTCTCTTTTTAGTGCTTCCAACAGACTTGCATCCAGATTTCCCGTTAGTGAAATTCTGAAATTTTTTTTAAAACCGTCAATTTCTTCACACAACTCTTTGATTGCTTCCCAGAGAGCTTTTATGTTTTGGTTGGGTTTCATATTGCCTATATAAGAAAGGGAAAACGTGGAGCTTTTATGATGAATGGGTTCCGGGATATCTTCCTGATCGTAGCCGTTATAAATGATTTCGATATTTTGATTTCTGTGTTGAAATTCTTCTTTTAACCCCGGACTGACTGTGGTTACAAAATCAGCATTTTTTAATATCTTGTCTTCGAATTTTTTTTCTAATTTTTTTGTATAATGGGTTCGTGGAAGGGCTTTATTGAAAAAATTATTGCTCCACGGATCCCGCATATCCACCAACCATGGCAGAGATAGATGCTTTTTTAATTTTAATCCAATGAAATGGGTACTGTGAGGGGGCCCGGTTGTCACTATGGCATCTAGCTTTGTTTTATTGTGGATTTTATTTGCTTCTTTATAGGCAAAAGGAATCCAGCCTCTTCTGGCATCAGGTAGAAAGATATTGGCACGGATAAAAAGAGAAAGTTTTTTTATAAGGCTTTTTTTATCCTGTAATCCAATCATCCCTACTCCTACCTGTTTACCCTTTCCTCCTGTTAATTTATTATAAAGTGTAAAGGGTTCAATGGTTTTTGTTTTATATACTTTAAGTTTTTGGGGGATATCATTAAGAAGACTATAGTCTGTAGAGGGATAACTACCGTTTTTTACCGTCAGAATGATGGGTTCCCAGCCGAACTCATACAGAAATTTAGACATTTTCAGGAAGCGCTGTACCCCGGGCCCCGATCCAGGTGGCCAGTAATAGGTGATGATCAGGACTTTTTTCCTTTTGCTCATCGGTTTCCCTGGTCGTTAGATCAATTTTTTCAACAGATGCTTCATGTTAACCTTCTTATCCAGTATTTCCGCGAGCTGATCTGTCTTTACCCGCTCCTGCTCCATTGTATCGCGGTCGCGGATGGTGACTGTGTCATCCTCCAGGGTTTGATGGTCGATGGTGATGCAGTAGGGCGTGCCGATGGCATCCTGCCGGCGGTAGCGTTTTCCGATGCTGTCTTTTTCCTCGTACTGGCATATGAAATCGAGCTTCAGGCTGTCGATGATCTCACGGGCTTTTTCGGGCAAGCCGTCTTTTCTTACCAGGGGCAGCACGGCCAGTTGGACAGGTGCGAGTGCCGGCGGCAGTTTCATTACCACGCGTTCCTCTGATTTGCCGTTTTCCTTTGGAACTTCTTCTTCATGATACGCTGCCGAAAGAACGGCCAGCACCATCCGGTCCAGTCCAATGGAGGTTTCTACTACATAGGGAACGTAGCTTTTATCCAGTTCCGGGTCATAATACTGGATTTTTTTGCCGGTAAATTTCTGGTGCTGCGAAAGATCAAAGTCTGTTCTGGAATGGATGCCTTCCAGTTCCTTAAATCCCATTGGGAAGTTGAATTCTATGTCGTAGGCGGCATTGGCATAGTGTGCCAGCTTGTCGTGTTCGTGCAGGCGGAAGAGGTTTTCATCGATGCCGAGGGCTTTATGCCAGTTTACCCGCACCTTCTTCCAGTATTCGAACCACTCCATTTCTTCGCCCGGACGCACGAAATACTGCATTTCCATCTGTTCAAACTCGCGCATGCGGAATATGAACTGGCGGGCAACGATCTCATTGCGGAAAGCCTTCCCGATCTGGGCAATGCCGAAGGGGAGCTTCATCCGGCCTGTTTTTTGCACGTTGAGGTAGTTGACAAAGATGCCCTGTGCGGTTTCCGGCCGCAGGTATATTTTGTTGGAGCCGTCGTTCTGGGCACCAAACTGCGTTTCAAACATCAGGTTGAACTGCTTGACTTCCGTCCAGTTTTTGGTACCGGACACCGGGTCGGCAATGTCACAGTCCTGTATAAGCTGACCCAGCGCCTGCAGGTCATCGTCTTCCAGCGCTTTGATCAGGCGCCTGTGGGTTTCCTTGATATCGTTCTGATATTTTTGTGCCCGGGGATTGGTCTCCAGGAACTTTTCCCTGTCGAAGTCATCACCGAATTTTTTATGTGCCTTGGCTATTTCTTTATCCAGCTTGGCCTGTTGTTTGGCAATGTAATCGTCTACCAGCTCGTCGGCACGGTAGCGCTTTTTTGAGTCCTTATTGTCGATCATCGGGTCGTTGAAAGCGCTCAGGTGACCGCTGGCTTTCCAGGTGTCGGGATGCATGAAAATGGCTGAATCCAACCCCACGATGTTTTCGTTGAGCTTAACCATGGCATCCCACCAGTACTGCTTGATGTTGTTCTTCAACTGGGCACCGTTCTGCCCATAGTCGTAAACTGCACTGAGACCGTCGTATATTTCACTCGACTGGAATATGAAGCCGTATTCTTTTGAGTGGGCAATGATTTTTTTGAAAAGGTCTTCCTGAGCCATATTCTTTCTGTTTAGTAGATTCTAATTATTTATACCTGATGGACTAAAGCACCAAATTTTAAATATCAAATAACAAATAAATTCCAATGACCCAAAAATTAATTTCCAAACAGGTCGTAGCTAAAGGTGTTTGGGTAATTTGAATTTTAAAATTTTGGTCCTTGAAATTTGTTTGTTATTTGGTGCTTGTTAATTGTAATTTAACTTTATTTTTTGGTTATAAAGTTTGTCATATACTTGGCCATTAAAAATATTCCAAATAATTAAAAAATTTAGAATATCAGCTTTCAAAACTATATAAAAATGTATTTTCTGCCTTACGTGAGGCTATATTTTCTTTGCGTCAACGAAATCTGTTGAATAGTAGAATCCTAAATGGTCCCTGAGGTTGTAACTGAACTGCATCACCTCGCCATAGGCCCCGGCCGTATGGATTACCAGCACATCGCCCCGTTTCAGCTCCGGCAATTCCACTGATTTTCCGAAATAATCGGATGATTCACATATCGGACCCACCACATCGTATTTCCTGGGGGGCTTGTTGCTTGTCAGGGATGTGATCTTGTGATAGGCCTGATAAAGGGCAGGCCTTATCAATTCAGTCATGCCTGCATCCACCACGGCAAAGTTGGTGTTGACCCCTTCCTTAATGTAGAGGACAGAGGTTATCAAAGCCCCGCACTGGCCCACTAGAGATCTTCCCAGTTCAAAATGAAGCTTTTGGTGCGGCTGTATCTCGAGAAATTCCCGGAAGACCCTGAAATAGGAATCAAAGTCAGGTATGGAAGCGTCCTCGGGACTTTCATAATTAAGGCCCAGTCCACCTCCTACATTGATATCGGTTAACTCAATGTGCTCTTTTCTGAAGAAATCCTGTATCTCATTCATTCTGAGGCAAAGGCTTTTGAATACATCCAGGTCGGTGATCTGTGAGCCTATGTGCACATGGATGCCTTTTAAGCTTATGTTATTCAGTTTTTTAAACAGTTCCACCACCTTGGGCAGATCCTTCCGGTTGATGCCGAATTTGTTTTCTTCAATGCCGGTGGTGATGTAATGATGCGTTTTGGCATCTATCTCCGGGTTGATCCGCAGGGCGATGTTGGCAGTGGTATTTTTCATGGCCGCCCGTTCGTTAATGACCTCCATCTCGGATAACGATTCGCAGTTGAAGAAACCAATATCATATTCGAGGCCCCGGTCGATCTCCCAATCCGCTTTACCGACGCCGGCAAAGGCGATTTCTTCCGGGGGATAACCGGTTTGTAGTGCCCGCAAAATTTCATTCCCACTGACGCAATCTGCACCAAAACCATATTCGCGGATTTTCCTGAGGATGCGTGTGTTGGAATTGGCCTTCAGTGCATAATGGACATGATATCCGTACCGGTCTTTGATCTTCCGGACTTGCCCGAGTGTCCGTTCCAGCAGTTCCATGTCGTAAAAATAACATGGGGTCTTCAGTTGATCCAGGTTATATTTGATGAGTTCTGTGTTCATTGTTTAAAGAGATTGTCGCTTAGTGCATTCAAAGCCTGAACTTTGTCTTTGGTATTGACGAGAATGGTCACGTTGTACTGGTTACCTCCGTATGAGATCATCCTCACCGGAATTTCCTTCAGGGCATTAAAGATTTTATATATGATCCCTTTTTCATCGGCCATCAGTTTGCCAACGACACAGATGATGCTCTGATCGTAGTCCACATCCACGGCTCCGTATTTTCTCAGGTCGTTGACAATTTGATCGAGATAATCGAGCTTATCGATGGTGACAGACACGGCCACCTCCGAAGTGGTGATCACATCCACTGAAGTCCTGTACACTTCGAATACCTCAAATACTTTCCTGATGAAGCCATAGGCCAGGAGCATCCTGTTGGACTTGATATTTATTGCGGCAATACCATCCTTTGCTGCCACTGCCTTTATTCCTTTCTCCTGAGAGTCGTTCGTTATTAATGTGCCTTCATCGTCGGGATTCAGCGTGTTTTTAAGTCGAACGGGAATTTCTTTAAGCTTACAGGGAAGCACACTTGCCGGATGCAGCACTTTGGCTCCAAAATAGGCCAGTTCGGCAGCCTCGTCAAAGGACAGGTTGCGAATAACGGAAGTGTTCTCCACATACCTGGGATCATTGTTGTGAAAACCGTCCACATCGGTCCATATCTGGACTTCATCCGCTTCTATGGTTGATCCGATCAGTGAAGCCGTATAATCGCTCCCGCCCCTTTTCAGATTGTCCACCTCGCCAAAGGCATTGCGGCAGATGTATCCCTGTGTGATGAATAGGTTGGTTTCCGGGTAAGCCGCTAATTCTCTTTCCAGATTTTCTTTGATATAAAACTCATCGGGCTCTTCATTCTTGTCAATTCTCATAAAATTCAACGCAGGCAGAAGCTTTGATTCGATGTTGTTTTCTTCAAGGTAGTACTGGAAAAGGGCTGAGGATATGAGTTCACCCTGAGCCATAATGGCTTTTTGCTGAGGGGTGGAGTACGATTTACTGAAGAATGAACGGATGTAGTTGAAATGAGACTGAATCATTTCCAGTGCTTCATTTTTGTATTCTTCGGATTTATATAATTCCCCCACCACTTTTCTGTATTTTCTCTCCAGTTCTGCCGTAATTTCGCGGGCTGCGTCCTTGTTATCCCTGGAAAGGTACTTGGTTATATCTTCCAAAGCATCAGTAGTTCCGGACATCGCAGATAGCACGACCACCCTGGGCGATCCGTCATGAATGATATCCGCGACTCTCTCCATTCTTTCAGGGGTACCAAGCGAAGTCCCTCCAAATTTTAAAATTTTCATAAATAAGTCCTTTAGATTATTATATTGAGATGCAGGAATTAATTTATGAACCTGCTTTTCTCATTGAACATCCACTGGATGAGGTTTTTCCGCAAAATATAAGGCTTATGCAGAAATGAGAATAAATATTCATCTCTCAAACGGCTTGGCAAAATTATAAATTTTCGTAATATACCGTATGGTAATAATTTAGATTTTTGAGAATTTTCTATAAAGATCATTTAAATCATTATATTTGTAGAAGTATTTTCTATAAATGTATGTTTATGCAAAGGCAATTTGATTTTCTTGTTGTTGGCAGTGGAATTGCGGGTTTAGCTTACGCATTGAAGGTTGCCGGAAAAGGTAAAGTTGGATTGATCACCAAAAGCAAGATTCATGAGACCAATACCAAATACGCCCAGGGAGGCATTGCCTCCGTAACGTATGATCCGGATGATTATGAAAAACATATACAGGATACCCTTGAAGCGGGCGATGGTTTGTGTGATCGCGAGGTAGTGGAGATGGTTGTAAAAAAAGCCCCTTCGCAGATTAAACAGCTAATTGACTGGGGGGTGGAATTTGACCGCGGGGAAAACGGCCAATATGATTTGGGAAGAGAAGGAGGTCATTCCAATCTCCGGGTGCTTCATCATAAAGACCATACCGGACAGGAGATACAGAATAAACTGGTTCAGCAGGTCTGGCAGCATCCCGGTATTGAAATAATGGAATATCATTTTGCCGTTGATCTGATTACACAGCATCATTTGGGGAAGAAGGTAACCCGTGGAGGTCAGGATATTGAATGCTACGGAGCTTATGTGATGGATTTGGAAACTTCCGAAGTAATCACCGTACTTTCCAAAGTAACCATCGTCGCAACAGGAGGTGTGGGGAATTTATATGAAACAACCACCAATCCCAGTATTGCCACAGGTGACGGTATTGCTATGGTCTACCGGGCCAAAGGTATCATTGAAAATATGCAATTCATACAGTTTCATCCCACCGCTCTTTATAATCCCGGCGAACGCCCAGCTTTTCTTATAACCGAAGCCCTCCGTGGCTATGGAGCTTTGTTGCGTACAACAGACGGCAGGGAATTCATGAAGAAATATGATAAAAGGGGTTGCCTGGCACCAAGGGATATTGTGGCAAGAGCTGTTGACAAAGAGATGAAGAAGCGTGGGGATGAGTACGTTTATCTTGACTGTTCCCATCTTGATCCCGAAGGGTTGAAAAGCCATTTTCCGAACATATACGAGAAATGTTTAAGTTTGAACATTGATATTACAAAAGATTATATTCCGGTAACTCCTGCTGCGCATTATACATGCGGTGGGATCAAGGTGGATAAAAACGGCAGAAGCACGATAAACCGGCTTTATGCTATAGGAGAATGCTCATGTACCGGACTGCATGGGGCAAACAGGCTGGCATCCAATTCTTTGATGGAAGCTGCTGTTTACGCTGATCAGGCTGCGAAAGATACACTGAAACAATTTGAATCATTTGGATTTAAAGAGGGTATTCCCAACTGGGATTATTCAGGCACTACTTACCCGGAGGAGATGGTCATGATCACCCAGAATTTCAAAGAGGTGCATCAGCTTATGAGCAATTATGTGGGAATTGTCCGTTCAAACCTTCGTCTCGAAAGGGCGTTGAAACGACTTAAGATTATTTTTAAGGAAACAGAAGAACTCTATGAAAAGTCCGTTTTATCGGAAAGGTTATGCGAATTGAGAAACCTTATCAATGTAGGATACCTGATTATCAAGATGGCTCAAAATCTTAAGGAGAGCAGAGGGTTGCATTATACACTGGATTATCCCAAAAAAGGCTCTTTTTCTGAGTATTGAGATGCATGCAATGAGAAAAGTTTATTTCTATTTCATATTAATCAAAAAAAAGTATGGCTTTCATGAAAAAAGTATTATTGAATGAGCAGGATATTCCAAAGCAATGGTATAACCTGGTTGCGGACCTTCCTTCTCCGATGGAACCTTATTTGGGGCCTGACGGAAACCCGGTAACTCCGGATCAGTTACAAGCGGTATTTCCTGATAACATTATTGAACAGGAAGTGAGTACACAACGATGGATTGATATTCCGGAAAAAGTGCTGGAGTTGCTGTTGCGATGGCGCCCTACACCACTTCACCGTGCCGTTCATCTGGAAAAGGCATTAAATACACCGGCAAAGATTTACTATAAAGACGAAAGCGTCTCACCACCGGGTAGCCATAAACCCAATACTGCGGTAGCTCAGGCATACTACAATAAAGAATTTGGCATAAAACGCATTACCACGGAAACGGGCGCCGGGCAGTGGGGGAGTGCGCTTAGCTATGCAGGAGCTCTACTGGGTTTAGAGATCAAAGTGTTTATGGTACGGATCAGTTACGATCAGAAGCCGTACCGGAAGATTATGATGCGGACGTGGGGAGGGAACTGTGTTGCTAGTCCCAGTGAAGAAACGGAGACCGGCAGGAATATGCTGGAGAAAGATCCGAATACTCCCGGAAGTTTGGGCATTGCAATTAGTGAAGCTGTAGAGCAAGCTGTTGCCGACAAAACAGGGCAAACAAGGTATTCCCTGGGAAGCGTATTGAATCATGTTATGCTCCATCAAACCATCATAGGTTTGGAAGCTCAGAAACAACTGAAAGAAGCAGGTGAAAAAAATGTAGATGTAGTTATTGGCTGTGCCGGCGGAGGGAGTAACTTTGCGGGTATTTCCTTTCCTTATGTCAGGGACAAGATTCATGGAGATCAAATCGAGATCATCCCTGCAGAACCCGCTTCATGCCCCACCATTACAAAGTCGCCATTCCTTTATGATCATGGAGATTCAGCTCAGATGACCCCGTTGTTACCCATGTATACGCTGGGACATAATTTCGTGCCGCCGCCGATCCATGCCGGGGGACTGAGATACCATGGCATATCACCCCTGGTTAGCCAGTGCATTGTGGAAGGGTTGATGGCTCCCCGATCCATTCATCAGATGGAAAGCTATGAGGCAGGCATGTTATTTGCCCGGACCGAAGGCATTATTCCTGCACCGGAGACGACCCATGCCATTGCGGCTACCATTCAGGAGGCTAAAAAAGCGAAGGAAGAAGGCAAAGAAAAGACCATCCTGTTTAATTTCAGTGGCCATGGATATATGGATCTTACCGGTTATGAAAAGTACCTGGATGGTCAACTGGAGGACTATGAACTGCCCAGGCAGGAAATTGATGAGAATCTGGAAGCATTGAAGGGCTATCCCAAACCGGAAAAGAAGAAAACAGGGAAATGGTGAAAGAACGACTGGCACGACTGGTACGACGGCACGAAAGAACGAGGGAGCGACTGAGCGAAATAAAGCTACAGGCAGCAACTTTAGCTACAGCCAATTCTAGACCCGAGGCACGAAGGAACGTGGGGGCGACTGAGCGAGGGGATGAAAGAACGATGGGGCGAATGTGGCGAGTGATCTGCAAAACGAAAGTCGCGTAGCGACGGTATTATGGTAGATAATGAAGCCCCACACTACACCAGGCCCTTAGGGCCGGCATTATTTTTTTT